>CAZDFE010000025.1:0-9524 GCA_964504755.1 uncultured Candidatus Peribacteria bacterium | reverse complement strand
TTTCATAAATTATCTCAGAATGAGCATCTTCCTTGGATTATCTCAGGAGCTATCGCCACGATTGCTCTCTCGAAAAATGAAGATTTCGGGATGATTGCTACCGAGAGTATGGCCTGCGGAACACCGGTTCTCGCCGTGGATGAGTGAGGATATCGAGAGACGATTATCCATCACCAGACTGGATTACTTATTAATGCGAATTTTAGTAATAATGATATTCGGGATGCTCTACTGAGTCTTGATCGAGAAACAGCACAATCTATGGAAGCCTCATGTCATGAACAAGCAGAAAAATTCTCACTTACCCATTTTCGAGCCCTTCTTCTTCCTTACTTTTCATAATCCATGACTTTCCGCGAAAAAACAAAGAAATTTTTTACCCCATTTTTCTACGATCCGAAAACTCATTTCCGAGCAATGACCGAATGAGCAACGGATGGAGTCTACCTCATAGCCTCTCTCTACTATTTCGAACAAATCATCATTGCTATACAAAATACCAATGAACCCAGAATGCTAGCACTTCTGAGTACCTATAGCGTTCTCATTTTTGGATATCTCATCGTAAAGGTACTCATACGTCACTGGGGCTGGGGTGAAATTATTACGAGTGTGAGTCGATTTCTCACCGAAACATACCTTTCTCGATATATCGAAGCAGAACCAAATATTACGGAGAGGATTGGAACGGGGCGATTTATTGCTATTTTTACGAAATGAGAGCAAACATGGGCAAATACTTACTATGATTTCTATTCGAACAGTCTCCCACTTATCATGGTCAGCATCTATGGGATATGAAGGGTTACAATGCTCAATAGTTTTCTCGGAATTATTCTCTGTGGCGTTATTCTTCTCTTTCTCATCATTAGCTTCTTCCTGGATCGAGACTACATCATCCCTTCGAGAAAGAAACGAATCGAAATGGAAACGGAATATGCTCGTTCGGTAACACGAGTATTTATGTCGAAACTCGAATACCTCCAGAATAACGAATTCCCGAAGGAAAAACAAAAAATCTTCGAACTCCTTGATACTTTTCTTCTCTACAATCGACCTATGAATAATGGGGTTGGAGGCATGCATATTATGATTCGATTTTTTAACTTTTCACTTCGGATGAGTGTCTATCTCCTGATCGGAGGAGCCATCATACATGGTAATGAAAGTCTCGGGACTCTATCTGTCTATATGCTCATACTTGCGAGCATAGAAACCTCGATACGCGCATTCTATGATAGCTTTCGTCAGTTTACCCGTGAATTTCAGAGTATCGAGAAACTCTGGTTGACATTTGATTCACTCACGCCGATTCATGGATACCATGAAGGAAACGCCTTCATTCCATGGAATGACGATATTCGTATCGAGAACATCTCTTATGCCTATCAGGAAACTCCTGTTTTCGAAAATTTTTCTCTCTTGATCCAAAAGTGAAAAAAGACCGCACTCGTCGGTGCATCTGGATGAGGAAAAACAACACTCATGAAGCTGATAGCTGGGTATCTCCACCCAACAGAATGAACGCTCTCTGTACTCGGAAATCCGCTCGCGACCACCGCCCTCAAAACCTACTATCCCCACATCGGCTACCTGACCCAAGAACCTGGAGTATTCGATGCGACAATACGAGAGAATCTTATTTCTGCTCTCTCTGAAAAGAAGAATATTCATCTCACTCAGGAATGAGAAGTGGAAGAATGAAGAAATACTTTATGAAAAGATTACAAGAAGAATAAAAGAATTTCAGAAGAGAAGGAAAAAGATGAAGAAGGAGATGAAAATAGAAATTCAAGTGAAGATAGAAAACTCACCGAAGATGCACTTCTCGAAAAGGCTCTCAGACTCGCTCAGTGTGACTTTGTATTCGAACTAGAGAAATGACTGGATACAGAAATCGGAGAACGAGGAGTACGACTCTCAGGAGGACAGAAACAACGACTGGCTATCGCGAAGATATTTCTGAAAGATCCAGAAATCATTCTTCTGGATGAACCAACAAGTGCTCTCGATAGTTTCTCAGAAGAAGCCATTACAGAAGCCCTTCATACTCTCTTTGAAGGAAGAACGGTTATCATCGTAGCCCATAGACTCCAGACCGTGAAAAAAGCAGATGATATTATCGTACTCGAGCATGGAACCATACAGGAACGAGGGAAGCATGTGGAACTCGTAGAGCGATGAGGAATCTATGCAAAAATGCTCGAACTCCAGAGCGGATTCTAAATAAGAAAAATCCCTTCGATCGAAGGGATTTTTCTTATACTGAGACTATTGATATTTCACACAGAATCCATCCATCGGAACATAGCCTGCTTTACACTTAGCACCATTATTCGGAACCGTATTTCGTGTTGGAGCTGGAATTACACGAACTCTTTGACGATTCGTATAGGTATTATTCGTATAGGTATTATTCTGATAGTATGAGGCATTATAGTTCGGAATTCCTTCACAACGAGCCCGATCATTTGACCACTGGTATCCTGCAGCACATCCACATGATCCATTATAGTTTTCGACCGCATTTGATCCATACATTTCGAAACAACTTCGAGTCTTTACACAAGCAACATATCCCTGCGAATTCGTCCCCATCTTATATCCGATCGCACATCCACACGTTCCATCATAATTGGTCGTAGCAAATGGTCCATAGATACTACACCGAACAGCTCGAATACATGATCGTTCCCCATTTGCATGGAGAGTAAGCGTAGTTCCATTGACGCAGACACAGTTTCCATCAGAGTTTTTTTCTGAATTTGGTCCGTAGATATTCTCACAGGTTCGAGCTGGGACACACGAACGATATCCAGCAGCGTTCGTTCCGAGCTCATATCCCTTGAGACATCCGCAGTTTCCATTCGCATCGGCAGCAGCATTTTGACCATACATATCAATACACGTCTGGAGTGGAGAACGATAGGTATAATTATAATTCCCATTGTATCCATAATAACCATTATAGGTAGTATACTGGTTTTGATTCGGACAGTAGTATTCTCCATAGGATCGTCCGATATTCTCACAGTTCGACCAGCAAGTATAGCAACCATAGTTATTCGACTCAGAATATGCACTGACCGAAGGAATAGATATAAGGCCTGAAACTATGGAAAAAAGAATCACAAAAAATGAGAGAAATGTCATTCGTTTCATATAAGAAAACGTTAAAGAAAGTAAGATTTCATCAACTGTATTGATATGTGTTTCTCTAAATTTATTTATTACAATGATTATATAAATAATAGCAAATTATGCAAGCGAATTATTTTCTCCCCATCTTCGATTTTGATTGTAGGGTCATTTTTCGATTTCGATACCGTCGCATAAAAACAAGGAGTATGCTACAGAGTCCGATCGATGCAAACAGTGTGCTAAAGCTCTCTAGGATACCAAGAATATATTCCCATTCACTCCCGAGGCTCCATCAGAGCATGAGAAATATAGTAATATATACGAGCTCTCCAAAAATATCACTCAGAATAAATGCGGTTTTTGGCATTTTTATAATTCCTGCGAGGATATTAATCATCGGTCATAATCCGGTAAATAAGAATCGACTCAGTATTACTGATACGATCGCATGCTTTCGTAATACGGGTTCGAACGTCAGAAACTGTCGAGAGTATACGAGTTTTCGAAGTCCGATATGACAAAAAAACTCTTTCCCAAATCGATATGAAATGCTGTATCCAATCATATCTCAGAGCATACATCCGATAAATCCCGAAAGAAACAGTGGAATAATATCAAAATATCACTGCGAATAAAAAGCTCCAGCAGCCAGTATGAGTGCGGTTGCAGGAATCGGAAATCCTACCGCGGCAAATAGAGTCACGAAGAAAAATACCGAATACTGGTAGAGCAAAAAGGAGGAAAGAACGTAATCAAACATGCAGTATTATCGGTGAATCTCTGGATAAAATGAGTCGCGCACTACATTTTGCACATGTTGAACGAGTATTGTGGGATCCTTTTGGATCGATTTGGCATACGCACGAATCGTGATTCTCGGATATTTCGGATGTGTGATCATGAGTTGTTCCCTGAGATATGTATCTGGAAGATGAAAGGTAGTATTAATATATGAAAAAGTCATCCATGCATCAATATAATTCACATCAGAAATGCTTCCTGAGGCTAGTTTTTGCCCTGTGCCACCATGGAGCACTCCTAATGGATTCCTCGGATGAACTATCTTCTGCTCATGTATTTCTCGAATATCATAGAACAATATTCCTCAAGAAATGAGTCCTACTAGAGCAAAAAAAATAATAAGATTTCGTATCCAGATAGGATGCTGTTCGGTCATCTTTTTCCCTGATCATTGCATAAAAATATCCTATAGGAATAAACTATAGACAGTATATGAGGAAGTATTTCTTTTCCAAGCATTTATTCGAAACCACGCATCAGAGGCACATAGAAAATCTTTCCATTTTGATCAAGATATCGAAGATTCGGAACGAGATAAAAATTCATCTTATTTTCTCATTTTTTTCGCATAGAACGATAGCTAATAGTGGGCTCTTCTGGTGTTATAGTACCTTCTAATTGCTTATATACTTTTGATTCGATCATACCCTGGTTTGACTCTGTTGCTCATTCGAACATCATAATGCCCGAACCCGACTTATCACGTATTTCTTCTGGAGTGAATGCACTTCCCCGTTTTTTGTAGATAGGCATATATTCCGGATATGGAGGAATAATGATATCTGTAGAGGCTGTATTTCTGAGTTCTATCGCATGAGAACCCCCTATTCCCATAGTCCCATCCGAGCTTACACTTCTTAGCATGGTCACAGATGTAACTATGTCCGATGGAGGAATACTACGTTCTGTGGGATGTGTTTGAAGTTTTTTTTGTACATTCACATAAGTTGAATCTTCATCCATAAGAGCATCCACATCCGTCAGATCATGCACGATATCTTCGATTTCAGCATTGATCGATGTTTGCTCTTTCTTAAACTCACGAAGTGTTTGTATATCTTGTGGAGTTGAAATTTTTGGAATTGAATTTTCTGACACAATTGCTTCTCATATTTTTTCGGAGATAGCCCCACTATTTTTCTCGAGAATAACCATTGGATTCCCTGTCTTATAAATATCATTCGGATAGAGTATTTGAGCGAAAAAATCCCAAAATCCCAATACAGCGATAAAAAAAGCTCAAAAAACTCCAGTAAGGGAAATAAGAGAAAATAATGGCTTCCAGAATAAAACTATTTTTCTTGTATCCTGAGTGTTAGGCACTAATAGTCGTTCCCTCAAGTTATTACGAAATTTTGTATTTATAGTTATTTTTGGTTTCTGTTCGAAAAAAATCTCGATACATGTCTCAAGTCTTTTTCGATCGATTGAATTTGGGAGTTGATCCAGGAGGGACTCGTGTACTGTTTTATCTGGAGATGACATGTGAGAAGAGGAGAGTAATAATGGAAAGTTCTGCAACATTAGCAGTGATTTTTTCGAGGGTACGTGAAACTATTTTTTTTGCATTTGAGACACTTTCACCCGTAATCTTAGCAATTTCTTCATAGGAGAGTTCCTCCCATATTCGCATCGTTAGAACGATCCGATCTCTTTCGGAGATAGTGTCCATGAAGGAAAGCACTTCTTCGAGTTTTGATCGATGATCCATGGTGGAGTTCAGATTATTCTCATAACTCGGTTCCCACTCTATATCATCTAACGAGATGATCGGCGATTCGTTTCGCAAGAAATCAATGAGTGTGGTATAAGCAATCCGAAGAATCCAAGAAAAAAATTCTCATTCTGAGTTACCACGGAACTTTCCTATATATCGTATAGCTTTCATATAGGTCAGAGAAATTACCTCTTCCGTAGAATCCTCATCAAGAAGTCGATAAAAAAGAAAACGATAGACGCGTTCGTATGATGCATCGTAGAGGATTCCGAAGGACTCGAGGTTTCCTGTTTTTGCTTTTTGTATGGCAGAAAGTAGCATGGGTGTATATACAAATAATATGACGAGTATATCGAGAAAGCGTGACAAAAAAAGAAAAAGAATAATAAACAAGCTAAAGAAATCTGTACTTCCCTCATTTTTCGATATAGTATCACTATGCAAACTATCACGATCATCGGTGCGGGTGCTGCGGGACTCATGACTGCGGCGACGATTCTCGAACGCTCAGATTCGAAAGAGATTCACATTCGTCTTTTTGATAAAAATACCACACCTGGGAAAAAAGTGATTATTTCGGGTGGTGGACGCTGTAATCTCACGACGGGTATCGAAGATAAAAAAATACTCCTCTCGAAGTACACTCGAGGAAGTGATTTCATCAAAAAAGCGATGGGAAAATTCTCACCAAAAAAAGTGCGTGAATGGTTCGAATCTCATGGAGTTCCCCTCAAGTGTGAAATAGATAATCGAGTATTCCCCATTTCTGATGACGGCCGAGATATTGTCTGAGTCTTCGAATCGATTTTTCGAATGTATCGAAATCGTATCAGCCTCCATTATGACGAATGAGTGACGAACGTAATTTCTCTGGAAAGTGGTTGATTCGAAATACAAACGGAGAAATGAATATACACGAGTGATGCACTCGTCATTACGACTGGCGGAAATGCCTACCGTCACACAGGATCGAGCGGAGATGGATATGCATTTGCGAAAAATCTCGGACATACAATAACCACGCTTGGTCCTTCCCTTTCGAGTTTCCTCACGAAAGAAATATGGACTCATGAGCTCTCTGGGCTCGCTTTCGAAAAAGCAAGAATTACCGTACAACTTGACGGGGAAAAACATGCCCTCGAAGGAGCACTTCTTTTAACTCATTTTGGGATTTCTGGCCCGCTTGCATTCATGACGTCATCGAAACTGGCTTGGGAGACGATTTCGCCAAAAGATACAAAAACCATACTTTTTTCCCCTGTTTCTGAACTCCATTTTGTTGATTGGGAAAGTTTTCTGAAGGAACAATTCCAGAATCATCCGAAAAAACTCATTACCAATATTCTCTCAGAAAAATTATCGCGAAGATTTGCTGAAATATTTATACGGATGTATTTTCCTCATATAGAAGCCACGTTCGCAAGCTCGATCGCTCGAACGGATCGAGAAATGATTTCGAAACTGCTCGGAGAAGGAATTCCCCTTACGCTTCTCGAACGACGCCCTGGCGATGAGTTTGTCACCGCATGAGGAGTTTCGACCCATGAGATCGATCCAGAAACGATGGAATCAAGGATACAAAAGAACCTCTACTTCGCAGGAGAGGTTCTCAATGTCGATGGATATACGGGTGGATTTTCCCTTCAGATGTGCTGGGCAAGCGGATATGCTGTAGGAAAAGCTATTATTTCTGAGTAATCAGATCAAAAATTCTTCGTGCATGCCCCTTCGCGGTAACATCATAAAATGCATATAGTGGTTTTCCAGTTTTATCGACAATAAAAGTGGATCGACGAATATCCGTCAGGGCATCACCATTTCCATATTTTTGCAGTTCTCATTTGTTTCCGAATTGACTCAGGAGTCCTCCATGAATATCTTCTAAAAGTGCAATTCTCAGCTCATTTCTCTCAGCAAAGTTCATGTGTGATGTGGCATCATCCGCTGACACCCCGATAATTTGGTATCCTTTTTCGAGAAACTGTTCACGCATGAGTGAGAAATCAAGGGCTTGAATCGTACAATTCGGGGTTCCATCTTTCGGATAAAAATACACGATCGTATACGGAGCTTGTGCGAGTATCTCTCAGAGAGTACCAGATGCAAACTTTTTATTGAGACTATCGAGGTATTCATATGAAGCGCTGAGATCAAGTCCAATATTTCCAGTGGATGAACTCTCGAGTTCTCATGAAACCGATGTGGTGGCCTGAGGAACAAATGTATCTTCGACTGGAGTTGTTTTCGATGATCCAGCACAACTACTCAAAAGTCATACTAAAGAAATAATACACAGAATTCGTAACATAAGCAATACTATAAAAAATTAAAAATTAACATCCTGCAAGCCCATCTGCTGTACATGGTGCCACGAGAGCGGTTCCAGAGTTGTTTATCGTACCTGTTCCTGCCTTTTTCACTGCCGTTCCTTCGAGATAATCCTCGATTCGTACCGTTTTCGAAGTTCCTTCTCCATTCCAGAGGTCCCATTGGTAACGCCACTCATTCCATCCGATATTGAGCTCATGAACGTAGATTCATTTTTTCGCGAGCATGAGTCCGACATGTTTCGCGAGCATACAGTAGTGCGTATAGCAATGAACAATTATTCGTTTATCTTTGGGAAGTTTTTCGAAAGCGGCGATGATGCGAGCTTCCTGAGCGGCAGCATCTGTATCATTTGCGATACCAGGAATATTGATCGCACCACGGATATGCTCTTTTTCGTATTCAGGAGCGCTTCGGAGATCGACGATGATCGTATCCGTCGCTCATTTATCCATTTCCATTCGGAGATCATGGGGACTTACTGAGACAGCATTTTCCGACTCATAATAGTCGAGCACAGGGTTTCTTACTGATGGAGCCATTACTTTTGTTTCTGGAGGAGAAATAGGAGCTTCTGTCAGATATTTCTGAAAGACGAAGAGAGTAATAATGGCACCAAAAATACCCCCAAGGAGAGAAAGAAGAAACGTTTTCATACAAGTTATAGAAAAATAGAAATAAAAATGCTTTCTATTTCTCCTAGACTTGTATCTTCGTTATTCGGACAAATGGATATACGAAAGTATCAGGCTCGATATAACTGATTCTTTTTTCTAAAATTTGGCCACAGGAGGAAACTATATTTCCACTTGTTCCTATCAGGGCATCACTATTGTATTTTCCGACAGGAATATGATGGATCGAGTTTCCGAGATTCGAGATAACCTCACCAGAAGCTCGACATACATATCGAGTTTCATCGAGCTTTTCACATTGGATATTCCAGGTACAGGTATCCGAGAAGCCACCGCTGAGTATCGTGATTTCTTTCGTTTCATTGGCAACAGCAAAAGTCGGACTTCCGAGAAAGAGTCCAAAAATACAGAGAAACAATGATGTTATCCAAGAGCGGAAAATCATACAGTGATGATATAAAAAGTGTTTAAAAATGCAAGTAAAAAGGCCGAGTGTAGTATCGGCCTTTTGTATTTTTGGGAAGAAAGTGTTATTTTTTATTTGTTTCTTCTCCTTCTTTTCTTTGTTTTTGGAAACTATATTGTTGATCAGGATTTTCGCAAAACATGATAGACTCCTTTGTGGAAAAATTGATATTTGAGACATAATAAAATCCCCGATTAATTCGGGGATTTTATTTTTTCATCTTTTCGCTACTGTCGAAAAAACTACACAAAACGTCCCCGAAGTCTCGGAGACATACAACATGCGATGATGTTCTTTGTGAGTGATTTCATACGAAGCAAAAAGACGTTATGCCTGAAGCGAATATATAGAACTTTTCTATTTCGTCAAATTTTTCTTAGAATTCTTCACTATACACCTGAGTGAATCCTCTTTGTGAGAGTTTTTCTCTTGCTTC
>CAZDFE010000024.1:0-9537 GCA_964504755.1 uncultured Candidatus Peribacteria bacterium | reverse complement strand
AACCATGTCTTATGGAGAAGATGGGGAGCCTCTGAGTTCTTGCCTTCAATCAGCAAAAACACCACCACTTGATACTTATAATCCCAATTAAGACAGTACCACACTGTCTTTTTTCTTGCCAAAATACTGATTTCTTATAGGATACAAACAATCTAATATTTCCGCTATGACATTCGCTTCGGATATTACTTCACGCTATACGTTCGGTGGATCATCATTCCCGATCGGAGTCGGTATGGAACAGGGGAATGTCATACCAGGAACGATCGTGAATATCCCACTCGCAACCATGAACCGTCATGGACTCATTGCTGGAGCGACTGGAACTGGGAAAACGAAGACCATCCAATGCATGATCGAATCCCTCTCAAAACAGGGGGTACCGACGGTGATTATGGATATAAAGTGAGATATTTCTGGACTCGCGATGCCTGGAACACTGAATGAGAAAATATCAAGCCGACTCGCGACACTGAACATGACAGATAGCTGGAAACCCACTGGATTTCCGAGTGAATTCTATACGCTCAGTGGAAATACGGACATCAAACTTCGTACGACGGTGAGTGAATTTGGTCCTATATTATTCTCGAGATTACTCGAGCTTAACGATACTCAGGCTTCGGTGATGGCACTCATTTTTCGTTATTGTGACGATGCTGGGCTCGCGCTTCTCGACCTCGATGATGTGAAGAAAACACTTCAGTATCTCTCGAATGAAGGAAGGATAGAAATCGAGTCTCAGTATGGAGCGATTTCTTCCAGCACAGTCAGTGTTATCATGCGAAAAATCATAGAAATCGAGTCTCAGGGTGCGGATATTTTTTTTAGTGAACCTTCTTTCGATACACTTGATTTTCTCAGAAAAGATGATGAAGGGAAGGGAATCGTGAATATCCTGCGTCTCATGGACATGCAGGCAAAGCCGAAACTTTTTTCGACCTTCATGCTCTCACTCCTTTCTGAGATATATTCTACATTTCCAGAAGAGGGCGATATGGAAAAGCCAAAGGTCGTACTCATCATCGATGAAGCCCATCTCCTCTTCGAAAATGCATCATCGACGCTCCTTTCGGAAATGGAAATGATTATCAAGCTCATTCGATCGAAAGGAGTTGGGATTTTTTTCTGTACACAAAATCCGATCGATATCCCGAGCTCGATCCTCTCACAACTCGGAATGAAGATACAGCATGCACTGCGAGCCTTCACGGCGAAAGATCGAGAAGCTATCGAGAAAGCGAGTGAGAATTTCCCGATTTCGACGTACTATAACGTCGCTGATGAGCTCACCACTCTCGGAATCGGTGAAGCATTTATCACGACGCTTGATGAGAAAGGTATCCCCACACCACTCGTACGGACGATGATCCTCCCACCAGAATCTCGTATGGACACACTTACCGATGCAGAGCTCACGAGCCTCGCGTCCATCTCACCCCTCATACAGAAATATAATACTCCTCTCGATCGAGAAAGTGCGAATGAAATCCTCGAAAAACGCATCGCAGAAAAAGTAACGAGACAAACCGCAGAACTCCAGCAAAATACACCTACCATCGCTGAAACCATCGGAAATACACTCCTAAAAACCGCTGTGAAGTCGATCGGAACGGAGCTCGCGCGCAATGCCGGAAAGTCTCTCGGTGGACGAACAGGTGGCACGATCGGAGTGCAAATTGCTCGTGGAATTCTCGGGGCGATATTTGGAGGAAGGTAGAAACGGTTTATTTTTAACTTTTTGGAATATGAATTTTAATGATATACAGCTTTTATATGCATCAGGTCCTGCCATGGTTATGACTTGATTTGAACGATTATTAGGATTAACAACAGTCATTACTAAAGAGGCTGATGACGTATTAACTAATAATAAAGTTATGCAAGTTAAAGCAGCAATGGCAGCAAATGATGAAAAATTCTAAGTAGAATATTTTTCCCTCCTCCTTGCCTTTTTCAGAAAATCCATAGTATAGCTCACGATAATTTTTCTCACCATGAATCTCGTCATATTCAGCATCTACATGGTTGCAATTCTCATCTTGTTTGCGGGTATTGCGATCGTGATTATCCATATCGGACAGTTTCGAGAATATTCGAAATACCTCAGTACCGTTCTGCGTATCTACCTCATTACGATCGTGATTATCGCGATTTTCTGAGGCTATAAAATCCTCACGAATCAGTCAGAACCCGTGAGAAAAACCAATGTTCCCGCACAGCTCGATTTCTAATTATTATCCCTATTTCTCCTCATGCAAGTCTGAATCGTCGGCCTCCCAAATGTCGGAAAATCTACTCTGTTTAACGCCCTGACAAAATCCTATGCCGCAGAAGCGGCGAATTTCCCATTTTGTACGATCGAGCCAAATACTGGGATCGTGAATGTAAATGACGATCGCCTCGAAAAAATCCGCGTCGTCGTCAATGGTGCAAAAATCATTCCTGCAAATGTGGAATTCGTCGATATCGCAGGACTCGTAGAAGGCGCGAGTAAAGGCGAAGGTCTCGGAAACAAGTTCCTCTCACACATTCGAAATGTTGATGCCGTACTCCAAGTGGTTCGTGCATTCGATGACTCGAATGTTCACCATGTGAATGGTTCCGTCGATCCAAAACGTGATATCGAAGTGATCAATCTGGAACTGATTTTCGCAGACCTCGAAACCCTCGATAAGCGCATCGGCGATAATGCAAAAAAAGTGCGTGCAGGCGATAAAGAAGCAAAATCTCGTGAAGAAATCTATGCTCGACTCAAAGAACACCTCGAAACTGGGAAAATTGCTTCACTCATGGAAATGACAAAAGATGAGAAAAATGCAATTGCCGACCTTCATCTCCTCACCGCAAAGCCATTTATCTATGCAGTAAATCTTACTGAAGACAAGGTAAATACTGACACAACCACCCTTCGAGAAATGATCGGAGTTACTGACCCGCAGATTCCAGTCCTTCCCGTAAGTGCCAAGATCGAGATGGATATGCTCGAATTTTCTCCAGAAGAACGCGATATGTTCCTCGCAGAAATGGGAATCACAGGAAATCCGATGGATACGATCATAAAGACATGTTACGATCTACTCGGCCTCCAGTACTACTTCACCGCGGGCGAAATCGAAGTTCGAGCCTGGACGATCCATCGTGGATGGACAGCACCCGAAGCCGCAGGAGTGATCCACACTGACTTTCAGAAAAAGTTTATCAAGGCGGAAACCGTGAACTGGAAAGACCTCGTCGAATTCGGAGGATGGTCGGGCGCTCGAGAAAAGGGTAAAGTCCGAATGGAAGGCAAGGAGTACATCGTCCAAGATGGAGATGTGATGTTATTTAAGTTTGGAGGATAAATTATTTCTTTGTAGTATTTCATCCAAAATAGAAGTAGGGATGAGAGGAAAATCTAATAAAGATTTCATCATGCGAATACTTCAAGATGTTCTTCTTACACCATCTTCTTGAAATCCTAATTTTTTATAGAAAGATTCTAATTTTTCCTGAGATATATATTCCTTACTGGCTATGGCATTCAATTTTAGAACGATTCATCATCTTCTTTTTGCTTCATATATTGCTAAAGTAAGTAATGCTTTTCATTCTCATGGTCCATAAATTGTGTCGAGTAAAAAAATCCCAGATTATCTATCTATTAAGTGAGCATATGCATTTCAATTGGAAATGGTTATAGAAGTAGAGGATAATTCATCTGTAGAATATATGCCTTCTGGATTATTCATACGTTTATATTGAGTATTTAGCTTCAGTCTATATTAGCAGTATTTGTGAAAATTTCCAAATCCTCAATAAAAAAATCCCCTCCATTGCGTTGACTTATATAAATAGGGAAGTCTGGAGAGGATTTTTTGTATTCTGCCTTTTCTTCACGTTGACAGAATCTGAGATGGTCTACTGCACTTCGGTTAGTTTTACGAGATAACCAGCTTTTGTATTGGTGTATTTTTCCTTTCTGGAAAAATTGTTTTTATAGTAGAAGCGTTGGCGCTTGTATGTGTATTTGTATTTTTGGATCTCAGATCACTTTCGTTGACCAAGACTCAAATGTTCGGGTGAGTGAAGTTCACCAACTTGTGAAGTAGACAAAAGAATGATATCAGGGTTTCGAGATTCTGTCAAAAAAATACACCCTTTTTCTGAGTGTATTTTTTATAATGAGTGTTTTTTGGCTCTAGAGAGAGGAAAATTAGACTCGGATTTTTGTGACTTTTTCCCCGAAGCGATCATTCTTTTTTGTGATATTCTTACTCGTAAGGGCAAATCCAATGAGTGCCACGAAGAATCCGAGAAATCCGATCCAGAAATCCGTATCAATAACAAACATTTTCTTTTCTTTCTGAAAATCCACCGCCGAAACTCCAACTTCACCAGAAGTTGTTTTTATAGATACAACTTCATTATTCGAAGGGGAAACATCCGTTTCGAGAAACACCGTCGAGAGAACCATCATAACCACTCCAAGCCCGAAAATTGTCCACTTCCATACTTTTTTTCGAAACAGTCCTGGATCAAAAATCCCACGAATGAGTCCAATGAGAGGGAAAATATAGAGGATATACACGAGAACTGATGGAATAGCATCGAAATTCCAGTGCGTTTTCTGAATCCCAAAGGTAATAATACCTATGAGAATGAGTGCAAATACAACGCGAACGATACGAATCGTTGTATCCGAAGGCTTCGAACGAAGGGTTTCTATGAGTTTAAACATACGAAAAATAGCAAAATAATATCGCGAGTGAGTATAGAGAAATACAGAAAGAATTCAAATTTTTGTCATCCTCGGAAACCTTGCTTTTCTCATCTTTTCCCTATAATAACGCACATGGTAAAAAAGAAACCCCAACAGCGGAACTTCATGACCGTGGAGCTCCAGAATATTATCGCGTGAGGAATACTCGTCATTCTCGCAGCCTTTATGTTCCTCTCGACGAACGAAGCATCCATCGTCGGGAAGTACTTTTCGATCTTCGGAGAAAAGTGTTTTGGCGAGTACTATCGCTGGATTTTCTCACCGATCGTCGGAATGCTCGGGGTAATGATCCTCATAAAAAAAGCCTCTTGGTCGGCTGGAAGATTTGGTGGACTCATTCTTTTTTTTCTCTCAGTAACCTCGCTCGTCGGGATCAACCGAGAAGCACCCATTGGATTTTTCGACCTTCATGCCCAGGCAATTACGTTTTTCGGACGGTCGACGACGATTCTTGGACTGGTTGTGATTTTTTTCATAAGTATCTATATGACCGTTCGAATTTCATATAGAAATCTCCTCTCAAAAGTACGAGAAAATATCCCCCATATCGCGAGTACCGTAAAAAATACGGTTCTCCCCCCAGATGATGAAGAAGATGAGGAAGTAGCTCCAACGAAAAAAGCAAAAGCTGATGAAGTCTATCGAAAAAAAGCAGAGGAACTCGAACGCAAGCTCGCAAACATCCAGAAATCAAAAGAAGGAGAGAAAAAGTGAGAAAAATCCGTACCCACAGGGCGAGAAATTCTCGCGAATGCCTTTTCTGGTCTCACGAAAAAAGTACCCATCGAAACGCCTGAAGGCAAAGTCATCGAGTCAAAAACTCCCGCGAAAGCCGTGGATTTCGGAACTTGGGATTTCCCGAGTATCCAACTCCTGAACAAAATCGAGCACAAGAATCTTGTTTCTCCAGAAGAAATCGAAGAAAAATCCATCCTCATCCAACGAACCTTTCTCCAGTTCGGGATCGACGTCGAAATGGAAGAAGAATGCGTCGGGCCAACCGTGATCCAGTATCGCCTGCGTCCATCCGAAGGAGTTCGTCTCTCGAAGATTGAATCACTGAAAAAAGACCTCACCCTCGCCCTGAAGGCGAAATCCATCCGAATCCAAGCACCGATTCCTGGACTCGGACTCGTCGGGATCGAAGTCCCAAATGAGAAACGAGATATCGTCGGGATCCGAGAAGTGCTCTCGGATGATGCCTTCACTCATCATAAATCAAAACTCGCACTCGCACTCGGAAAAGATATCCAATGAGACTTTATCGTCGGAGACCTCGCGAAGATGCCACACCTCCTCATCGCAGGTCAGACGGGATCGGGAAAATCGGTAGGGATGAATGGATTCATCCTCTCGATGCTCTATAAAAATACTCCGAGTGAACTTCGTATGATCATGGTGGATCCGAAACAAGTCGAACTCGGAATCTATGATGGTATTCCACACCTGCTCACGCCCGTGATCAATTCGCCAGATAAAGCTCTGAATGCCCTGAAGTGGGGCGTGGCTGAAATGGAACGACGCTACAGCACTCTAAAACCGATGAACGCCAGAAATCTCGAAGAATACAATGCAAAAGTCGAACCAAAAGATCGAATGCCTGCGATCATCATCATCATCGATGAGCTTGCTGACCTTATGATGAGTGGTAATAAGAAAGAAGTAGAAGCCGCCATTACTCGTATTGCTCAGAAGGCTCGAGCCGTCGGACTCCATCTCATCCTCGCGACCCAACGTCCATCGGTCGATGTCATCACGGGTCTCATCAAGGCGAATGTTCCATCTCGTGTTGCCTTTACGGTCGCATCGAATGTCGACTCTCGAACGATCCTCGATCAGATCGGTGCCGAAGACCTCCTCGGTCGTGGTGATATGCTCTACTTTCCGACAGGTGCCATGGCAACGAATCGTCTCCAGTGAGTCCTCGTCGAAACCGACGAAGTGGAACGCGTCGTAAATCATATCAAGCGAACGATCGACCCCGCTATGCTCGAAGAAATCTACGATCACTCCATCATCGAGTGAGATCGTGGAAACTGGGAAGGAGCAGTCGGAGGTGACAATAGTGGAAATAGTGGATTCGAAGAAGACCCGAAGATTATCGAAGAAGCAATCGAGCTCGTTCGATCCAGTGGAAAATGTTCTACTAGTATGCTCCAGCGCCACCTCAAGCTCGGATATGGACGTGCCGCTCGTGTCGTCGATATCCTCGAAAATCTGGGTATCGTCGGACCTGCTGATGGTAGTAAACCAAGAGAAGTGATAGGATAAAATGTATATCAAGACTAGAAATCGTAGAGTATACTTCATGAAATAAGTTCATATCCTGTCATTCCGGGCTTGACCCGGAATCTACTTCTTGGATAATGATTTGCATAACTCTTCATAGTAAACCATTACCACAAAACACCTACTAATACTTTCAATTTAAACAACAAATTCCATCTTTAATACTCTCATACATGTCTAAAATCCTCATAAAAACTCCCGAACAGATCGAAGGTATCCGAAAAGCAGGGAAGCTCACCGCCATGACTCTCGATATGATCGGCGCCTATGTACGACCTGGTGTATCGACGCTCGAACTCGATCAGATCATGAATACTTTCATCCTCGCGAATGGGGGAACGTCTGCTTGTATCGACTACCTAGGCAATAATAAATGGGGGAAATGACCAACCGCCTATAAGCGTTGT
Source organism: uncultured Candidatus Peribacteria bacterium (assembly GCA_964504755.1). GTDB lineage: Bacteria > Patescibacteriota > Gracilibacteria > BD1-5 > UBA2023 > CAZDFE01. Next base: position 2,079 of record CAZDFE010000024.1, on the reverse strand, counting down.
ACCTGTATTTCTCTCAATGATGTCATCTGTCACGGCGTACCTCGTGCTGACGAAATACTCAAAGAAGGGGATATTCTCAATATCGATGTCACCACGATCGTCGATGGATATTTCGGTGATGCCTCTCGTATGTATACGGTCGGGGAAGTATCAGAAGCCGCGAAACATATTATCGCCGTCGCGAAAAAAAGCTGGGAAATCGGGATTGCTCAGGTTCGTCCAGGGAACTCTTTCGGCAATATCGGATACGAGATTGCGAAATACGCGGAAGCCAGTGGTTGTTCGGTCGTTCGTGAATATACGGGTCATGGGGTGGGTGTAAATTTCCATGAAGAACCGTATGTGTATCACAAAGCGGATCGAAATAGTGGTCCAAAAATGCAGGCAGGTATGATTTTTACGATCGAGCCGATGATCAATGGTGGAAAATTCGCAACCAAACTCGATACAGATAACTGGACGGTTCGTACGAAAGACGGCTCCCTCTCGGCCCAGTGGGAACATACGATTCTCGTCACACCAACAGGATATGAGATACTGACGAAAGCATAGGAAAATCCTCGAAAGGGGATTTTTTCCCTGAAAGAATAAAAAAGTTCTCGAAAATTAAGAAATAATTAATATTTATAGATATACTCGAAATACTACGCTCTCACCAAGACTTCATACCTTCGAATCTCATTTCTCTCTCTTGTCCTTCTCTGAATCTGACACCCGTGCCAAATACATAGACCCACAACTCAAGCAAGATGGTTGGGTTGATAGTTATATTGTTCGAGAATATGCATTTACCAATGGTCGCAAGTTCGTCGGTGGTAAAGGCAAGCAGAAATACGCAGATTATCTTCTCAAGTATAACGGAGTCAATCTCGCCATCATCGAAGCGAAAAAATACGATCTCCACCCGACCGAGTGACTTGAACAAGTGAAAGAATATGGAAAAATCCTTGCAGTACGGTTTCTCTACTCGACCAATGGACAGAAAATCTATGAGTTCGACCTCGAGAGTGGAACAGGAGAATACATCGAAAAATATCCAAGCCCAGAAGAACTCTACCAGAGAACTTTCGGCGAAGCGAATCATGCCCGTGAAATCCTCCAGAAGGAACCATATTATATCTCATCGAAACGTCCCAGGTACTATCAGGAAATTGCGATTTCGAAAGTGATGGAGTCAATCGCTCTAGAGAAAAAGCGAATCCTTCTCACGCTCGCAACAGGAACAGGGAAAACAGTGATAGCCTTCCAAGTTGCATACAAGCTCTTTCAGGCAAGATGGTCTCGTGATGGTATCGGAAAGCGTCGACCACGAATACTGGTTCTCGCAGATCGCAATATCCTCGTGGATCAAGCCATGAATACGTTCAATCCACTCGAAAAAGATATTCTGAAAATTAATGGAGAACTCATCAAGAAAAAGTGAGGAGTGGTGCCAACGAATGCTAATATATTTTTTGCTATCTATCAGGCGCTCGTCGGTGGTGCGAGTGAAGAGAATCCAGAAGAAATCCTCGAATCCTATTATAACCGCTACGAGAGAGACTTTTTCGACCTCATCATCATCGATGAGTGTCATCGTGGAGGAGCGAGAGAGGATGGGAACTGGGCGGAAATACTGAAGTATTTTACCTGAGCCGTCCATCTCGGTCTCACTGCCACTCCCAAGCGAGATGATAATGTGGATACGTACAATTATTTCGGGAATCCTGTCTACGAATATTCTCTCGCGCAAGGGATCGATGATGGATTTCTCACACCGTTCAAGATAAAAAGAATCAAGCTCAATATCGATGAACTCGCTCTGACAAGTGGAGACAAAGTTGTCCAATGAACTGTGAAAAAAGGTGTATATTTAGCTGAAGATTTTGAGAAAAGCATACGTGTCGATGAAAGAAATGATATTATTGCAAAAAACTTACTCGATAACATAAACCCGTTAGATAAGACAATTATATTTTGTGTAGATCAGCCTCATGCTCTCCGAATGCGAGATAGTATTAATAAGTATAAAAAGATTAAGGACCCCGATTATTGTGTCAGGGTCACATCGAATGAATGAGATATCGGACGGGCATATCT
>CAZDFE010000023.1:0-10023 GCA_964504755.1 uncultured Candidatus Peribacteria bacterium | reverse complement strand
CCCTGAATCCTTGAAAAATTGGAAGGGTTTTTAAAGTTAAAGATGTATGAATTAATACAAGAATACTTTTTGCAAAACTTCTCCATGGTTTTCAACATAATTGAGGCAATGTGATGTTGGGTCAAACTGTGTCTGTATCTACAGATAAACAAACTGTTAGCACAAATACATGAGTTGATATCGAAGCAAGATTGTTTATTTACTGTATTTGATATGGTATAAAGGATTTTTTTAAAGAAAATTTCCAAATAGATATTCCTCTGAGGTTATGGAAGAGTCATCTTCTGGTTACACCAAGAGCTGCAAATAATAGTATATTTTATCTAGATCCATGAGAGGCATGAATGATGAATCATTGAAAAACGACAGTCTTTTGAATGAACGAGGATGCATTTATTGTTGAAGAATATGATACTACACCTGTTTGACAAAATATATCCAATATACGCTGAGCTATCCAAAGAGGATTTTCTCTTTGAGAAAATTATCCTCATCAGCCAGTGGCATGTATAAAAGTAGATTTTGCTCCAGAACTACAGTCCCCAAGATCTCTTGGTATAGCTATTACTGAGCCAGTGCCTGGACATATAATAGCACTTCCAGGTAAAATGACAGAGACACCATATATGACAGATATGTTGACCCAGATAATTTTTGAAAAACTTTGAGTTCCTAGTATTGCAAAACGACCACTGGATGAATTCTTAGCTAACCAGCTATAATCTATAATTTTTTCATTTTATGCCACGTTCTGAAATCGATTTTATTAATCAACAACGGCTTTCTGCTTGATTCCTTTCATTAGAAGAAACCATGGCTCTTGGTGTTAACAATACGATATTTGACCCTCGAAGTACACTTATAAGTCAGTGAGTGAAGATGGGTGTATGAAATACGCTTTATCCAAATACTACTATAATTCTTCAAAGATGATCGGAATTAACGATAGGAAATGAAAATGTACTTTATCCATCTACTTATTTTGAGGCATCAAATTGATGAAAGTTAACTATTCAATCTTATAATCACTTTGAGTGATGAGTATCTATAAAGGCAAATATGCCAATGGCAATTATTGAAGTATGAAATAATGGACGTTATATAAATCAGTTATTACAAGTACTTTGAAAAACTAGTCTTTGAGATGGTTCTCAGGTAATAGGTGCTATCACTATCCAGAATTGTATTCTTGATGCAGGAGAAGATTTTCGTAATTTAGATCCAGATAAAAGATGATGACTTTTAAAATGATATGGGGTGGTTCGGAATTTAAATGTTCCAACAGGAAAAGGAATTGAGGGTTTTTGAGCTTTTGATCTAGATTCTATTTTTCAGCAAAGTCAAAATCACCCACCTAAAAAATAATAACCTTTTATCAAAATGAAAAATTACTTTAGATCGGAACTTTGATCTGGACTTATCTGAATAGGAAGGGAATGGTGAGCATATAAGACTAATATTCCTTCTGAACAGGAAGTAAAGTTATTTCTTCAAAAAGCAATTGATCTTGGTATTACTTTTTTTGATACAGCACCTGCATATTGAGCAAGTGAAATTCGTCTATGAGCCTTTCTTTATGAGCTTGATTCTGAGATAAGAAATTCTCTTTTTATTGCTACAAAATGTGGTGAATTTTGGAGGGAGGATGGTACCACATATGTAAATCATGATTTTTCTGCACTCAAGGAGAGTGTCGATAGAAGTATTTGATTACTTGGAAGTATAAATTTAATGCAACTTCATAAGGCATCAGTAGATTCTCTTGAAAGTATTGATACACTGAGGGTTATCGAGTACAGTAAATCTTTAGGAATACCCTACTTTGGAGTAAGTATAAGTGATGTTAATACATGAATGTTAGCAATATCCATGCCAGGGATAGATTTCATACAGTTACCTTATAATTATGAAAATCATAGCTTCTTAAGTATAATTCAAGAAGCAAAGAAAAAATGAAAGAAGGTTATTACAAATAGACCGTTCTGAATGGGGAAACTTATTCCCATTAATACTGAATCATCATCTGATTGATTGTTTGATGAATTATTTCGAGATATTATTCTTAGTGGTAATCCTGATATAGTTTTGACATGAACCAAAACTGTTGAACATCTAGAAAATAATAAGACTGCTTTCGATAGAGTAATGAACAATATATAAGAAATTTATAACCCCTTTGAGAAAACCTCACGCTCTTCAGGGCTGGAGATGAATCATACTAGAATGAACAAACCCTGAGTTTTTTAGTCCGGGAATACTTTTTTTTCAGGTATTGGATGATTATTGAAACAATTTGGCTATAGTGTTGTAAAAAATGCTGGAAATATCATTGTACGGACAGTTTCAGTTGCTACTGGGGTTACCTGAATACATGGAGCTTGATATGCAACAGAAAATAGATGAAAGAAAACCGTAAGGAATTTTAGTTCTGATGAAGTTTTAAAAAACTTGCTTTTCCAGAGCCTTTTTATATACTAAGCGAGCCTACTGGTGTATTTTCCGGTTCGCATTTATTTTTTTACAAAATACTCCACTATGGAACACGCAGAAAAAAAGACTCTCATGGAGTCATTCGCTACTCATAAAGGTGATACTGGTTCACCAGAAGTTCAGGTTGCTATCCTCACATCTCGTATCGAGAATCTGAAGGCTCACCTCGACACCCACAAACAAGATAATCACTCTCGTCGCGGTATCGTGATGATGGTAGCAAAACGTCGTAAACTCCTCGACTATCTCAAGAAAAAGGAAGAATCTCGCTATACTACTCTGATCGAAAAACTCGGTCTCCGAAAATAATTGTCTCTCGTGAGAAAATCCATATAATCCTCGAAATCTCGGGGATTATTTTTTTATGATGTACGTATGTTTCCTTTTTATCCGACCAAATATCGTTCGCATGCCTTGATCCTTGCGATGATCGTTGTATCGATTTTTGGCTTTATCATTCCGAAAATCAAGCTCATTTTCTGATTTAGTTTTTTTGGTTTTGATCAGATCGTATTACCTCAGATGTTTGCTTCCATCGTGCTCTATCAGTTTCTCCATGGAGATATTCTCCATCTTCTGATGAATAGCATTTTTCTCTATCAGGCAGGTCCGATGATCGAGACTCGTATGCCGAGAAATCGATTTTGGTCATTTTTTATTGGTTCAACACTGTTTGTAGCAGTGGCGCTTGCGATATTTTCTCGTGGCGTCACTATTGGGATGAGTGGATTCTGTATGGCACTGCTCTCGTATCTCTGGGTCGATCTCCACACCACTCGTCATCCTCTGGCGAATCAGATTCTCATCATGCTCGTGCTCAATATTGCTATCGGATTTTCTGGGTCAATTAGCCTCACGGCTCATGCGGCTGGGGCGGTATGGGGGTTTATTTGGTGGTATTTTCGGAAGAGATAATCCTTACTTGGCTCATTTCTTCCCGAATATTGGCCGAAGCTCATTCCAGAGCCCATCTTTTAGGATTTGTAAGACAGCTTAGATTATATATTATTTTGGATTAAATCCTCTTCGAACTGCCTGATGCCTTCGATGGTTTTTTCGTATTTCGAAATATCAGGAAAATCGAGTGTTCGGATACAGTGGCTCACCGCACGAATGAGTGATTTCGTTCGTTCGATTTCTCACTCGTGTACGTATTCGATCACGCGATGGAATCGATCTTCACTTGCATTTTTCTCGACAAAAAAGAGTTCATATTGCCTTTTCGGAAACATACGAAAACGTGGAGAAAGCTCGAAAAGGATCGCATAAAACGCGAGCTGAAGACGGTATTTCCATTGCTTGAGCTTCTCATAGCTCGAACCTCGACCATCGAACTGATCGAATCCGCCCCCCGTCTTATAATCCGTGATAATCAGAGTATCATCAATGAGCCGTTCGATGCGGTCGATTTTTCCCGTGATCTGGATATCGTCGAGAAATACTCCACCTCATTCGGTGCGAAAGTCTTTCTCGAGCATGAGTTCTCCATAGGATTTTCCGACGATTTCTTCGTAGAGGGCTTCGAGATTCTCATGACCACGAGCGAGCCACTCGGTTTCGGTCGCTTCAGGAAAGCCTTCTTTTTTGAGACTTTTTTCGAAGGATTCATGGAGGAGTTGCTTCTTGAATGTTTTTTTCGAATTATAATCTGTGAAAAAATCCTCGAGTCCTTTATGGATCGCACTTCCATACGCAGCAGCTATATTTTTTGCTTGAGGGAATCGTAGGATATTATTCGAGATAAAGTATTCTGGCCCCGCATCCACAAGGTTCAAAAAATTCTGGAGCGCTGTAGCACTCATAACAAAATGTTTCTCGATACGATCCAGGAGAAAATTTGCTTCTTCTCCGAGATAGGGAAGAGAAAAAAGAGCTTTTTTATCTCGCTCGAGTGTTTGGGTAATCTCAGAAATAGGAACTTGTGTTATCTCATTCCAATCTTCACTCTCGAGTTCGATGCAGGGAAGTGGATCATTCGATCGTTCATTCTCATCCATTCTCGCGAATGTTACTGTGAGAGATGTTTTAGCTCGAGTGTACGCTGTGTAGATGAGGCGTTCGATGTCATCATCTTCGTCTTTATCGGCTTCGAGTGGGAGATTTTTCGGGAGATTCGAACCCGTGATTTTCCCGAGCTTGTACTCTCGTTTATGAACACTCGGAACGTACACATGACTCCATTCGAGCCCTTTTGCTTTATGGACAGTGATGAGATTGACGGCTTTTTTCTCATTTCCGATCAGATGGGATGTTTCGATACGAATATCGAATTTCTCGATGAGTTCCAGGAGTTCTGTAGCGTCGGCAAGGGCGAGAAATGGTTTCTTTCCTTTATAATTTCGGATATGCTCGATGAGTTTTTTTATGTTGGTGAGAAATCGGGCCTTCTGAGTGTGTATATCATTTTCTAGTCAACTATGGTTTCATAATTCACCGAAAAAGTAATAATAGAGGGGTGAAGTGTAGTTTTTCTTCTCTCATCCGAGAATATCGATCTGGAGTTGTATCGTATTCCCATCTTCATTATGATCTCCAGGAAGTGAGAGGCTGTTCGCCCCTGTGATAGAGTCGATCAGGTCTTCGAGGCGAGTATATGAGCTCATATTCGAAATCTCCTTGAGAAAATTTAAAACATCAAGGATTTCTGGAATTTCAGATTTATAAAGCTGATATATCCAGCTTTTTGTCTCATCTTTGCGAGCATGGTAGATATCTCGAGATACTTTCCAGAGTTCGAGGCGAGGAATCTCCCAGCACGGATGTGAGAGAATATCTACGAGCAGTTCGCTGGCTTCTTGGGCTTTCTCGAGAGAATGCAGATAATCAAGTATCGTGAGGATCAGCCGAATGAGTTCATTCTCGAAAATAGATTCCGTTCGACTCATAGTTACTGGGATATGTCGATCGAGGAGTCATTTTGCGATGGCTTCGAGGGATTTATTTTTCTTCGTGATGATCGCGACGCTTTCTGGAGGAATTCCTGATGCTATTTTCTCTTGGATATCATCGACGATCCAAGTCGTTTCTGTGATGCTATTTTCGAAAATATACTTTCGAACGACACCACCATCACCCGTTGCGGCTTCGAATTTTTTCTCAGACCCAGGGAATATTTTTGATATATCAGACATTTCTGATTTAATAACTGATCGACTATGGGAGATAATCTCTTGTTTCGAACGATAATTGGTTTCGAGGATGATGAGTTTGGTATCATTCCAGCTCTCATGAAAATCGCGGATATTTTTTATATTCGCTCACTGGAACTTATAGATAGACTGATCATCGTCTCCTACGGCGAATATATTCGGACTGTCGAGGCTGACCGAAAGGATCGACCGAACCAGGCGCATCTGTGCTTCATTGGTATCCTGGTATTCATCGATGAGGATAAATTGGTATTGTTCTGCGAGATTTGCTTGGATCCCTGCATCCTGTTCGACAAGTTCGATGGCTCGGAGGATCATATCAGAGAAATCAATATACCCGAGTTCTTCCAGCTTTTTTTGATAGGATTCGTAGATATTCGCGAGCGATTGCTGTTTCTCGAGTTTTCCATATTCTTTCCAGACTCGCTCGTTTTTATAGTTTTTCTCAGTCCAAGCCTCTTTCCACGCTGTGAGAAACTTTGTACTATTGTCTCATTCATAGCTTTCCCATGCGGTTCCGAGTCAGAGTTGTACGGTTTTAATAAATGAGTCATATCCACTTATTGTCTCATTTATGGGCAATTGTAGAACCTTATTTGTTAATTCTTGGAAGAATTGTATCTTTTGAGATTTTTCTTCTTTCTTCTGTCCGAGAGCATCGATCTGCTCGAATGTTCTATTCAGGAGAGGGCTCAGTGATTCGAGTGCATGGGTATTATTTTCGAGAATACTTCGAAAGAGACTCGGGGTAATGCCTCATTTTTTCAGATTGGCGATCGAGGTGAGGATATCTCGTATCGTATCGCTTGCGCGCATGCGGGGTTTATAAGGATCATTCCAAGGAAGTTCTGCCAGGATATCATCGAGTATTCTCGAGGCCATGATATCATCGATCGTACTCGCATCTTCGTAGTCTCGAAAGTGATACTTATAACGGTTCAAAATCTCATTTCCGAAGCTGTGAAACGTGTGAATCGCAACTCGATACGCATCAGGGCCGATCATCTTTGCGAGGCGGTCACGCATATTTCGGGCCGCATTTTCTGTGAAGGTGAGACAGAGGATATTGGAGGGGAGGGCATCAGTTTCGGTGAGGATATTCGCGATGCGTGCTGCGAGGAGTTGGGTTTTCCCACTTCCAGGGCCAGCGATCACGAGTACGGGGCCAAAAATAGTTTCGACGGCTTCGAGTTGCTTGGGATTCAGGGTGGCGAGGATGGATGCAAATGAGGGATTCATAGGAGAAATAATTTTGGATATTGTATGAAATTATGTGGTTTCACCAAAGAAAAATCCCTCATATTTGAGGGATTGAGGAAGATTAGTACCTGTAATGTTCTGGTTTATACGGTCCTGTTTGTGCTACGCCGATATATTTTGCCTGATCGTCCGAGAGAATGGTAAGTTCTGCACCAATTCGCTTCAGATGGAGGCGAGCCACTTTCTCGTCGAGATGCTTCGGAAGTCGATAGACACCGATAGGATACTTTTCTGTATTCTGGTAGAGTTCGATCTGAGCGAGTGTCTGGTTCGTGAAACTATTCGACATCACAAAAGACGGGTGACCCGTCGCACAACCGAGATTCACGAGACGGCCTTCTGCAAGGAGGATAATCTTATTTCCATTAGGGAGGAGGATATGATCGACCTGCGGTTTGATATTTTCCCATTCATATTTTCGCATGCTGACAACATCGATCTCAGAATCGAAATGTCCAATATTACAAATAATCGCTTCATTTCTCATACGGATCATGTGATCGTGTGTAATGATATCCTTATTTCCGGTCGCAGTGACGAAAATATCCGCCTGTGTACAGGCAGTTTCCATAGTCACGACGCGAAATCCTTCCATAGCGGCTTGGAGCGCGCAGATAGGATCGATTTCTGTTACCCATACGGTTGCGCCCATTCCACGAAAGGCATCCGCACATCCTTTTCCCACATCGCCATATCCACAGACCACTGTGATTTTCCCAGCAATCATCACATCCGTAGCCCGTTTGATCCCATCGATAATCGATTCACGACAACCATAGAGATTATCGAATTTTGACTTTGTAACAGAATCATTTACGTTAATTGCAGGAAAGGGAAGTCGTCCATGTTCCATCATTTGATAGAGTCGGTGTACCCCAGTTGTGGTTTCTTCCGAAACTCCTTTTATATTTTTTCGAATATTAGAATAGAAATTTGGAGTTGTTTCGAGTCGTTTTCGGATCGATGCAAACAAAACTTGCTCTTCTTCGCACGTTGGGTTCGCGAGAACAGAAATATCTCTTTCCGCTTCGCTTCCGAGAATCACGAGAAGCGTCGCATCACCTCCATCATCGAGGATCATATTCGGGGTTCCTCCGTCGTGCCATTCGAAAATCTTGTGTGTAAATTCCCAGTATTCTTCAAGACTTTCTCCTTTATAGGCAAAAACAGGAACTCCTCCTTCGACGATTGCTGCGGCAGCATGATCCTGGGTAGAAAAAATATTACAACTCGCCCAACGAACCTCAGCCCCAAGGGCTCTCAGGGTTTCGATAAGAACTCCTGTTTGGATCGTCATATGGAGTGATCCAGTGATGCGTGCTCCAGCAAGAGGTTTTGATGCACCATATTCCTCACGAAGTGCCATGAGTCCAGGCATTTCGGTTTCGGCGATAGAAAGTTCTTTTCGTCCCCATGGTGCGAGACTCATATCTGCCACTTTGTAATCCATAAGAAAATCTGATAAAAAATAGAATGTTCCGATTGTATGGAAAAGAGCTTAGGAATCAAAGAATTTTACTCCGTATTCTTTTTTCCCGATTTCATCGACCATAGTGGTGTCGAATACATGATTTTGTCCTCCCATATAACTGATTTTTATGCCACCGAGTATATTTCCGAGTTGGCACGATTTCTCGATATTCCAACCTTCCGAAAGTCCATACAGGAGCCCACTTCGAAAGGCATCCCCACAGCCCGTAGCATCTATGATGGTGGAAGTGTAGATGGATGGAATCTCTATTTCGATCATTTCTGATTTTATAAATGCTCATTTTTCTCATAAGGTGACGATAGCTGTATGTCAGAAATCCGTACAGAGCGTTACAAAATCGATTCCCGTCATATTTCGGAATTGCTCTCGTTCGGGTTCATTCATGATGGTAATATCAGCTTTGGTCGTGAGCTCTTCGAGTTCTTGTTTCGAGAATATTCCCATAGCTTGCCCTGGATCAAAGATCGTAAAAATGCCTGCATGTGTACATTCCCGAACTCTTCGAATCATGCCTTCTCGTGAATCAGGAGCAACGATCGTAAAATCGAATGCAATATTTCCATGGGTCAGTTCTCAGGAAGTACTCATTGCCCCAGGATGAAAGGTGGTAATTTGGCCATTTTGCTCATCACGGATAATATATGCCTGTGGGCAGTAGGCATCAGGTACAGTATTTATGAGTTCTGTATGTATTCCCATTTCATGCAGACGTTCTCGATACTCTATTCCATCTTCTCCGATGCTCGCGATAATATGAGGATGTTTCCCGAGTAATGCGAGTGTATAGGCAATATTTGCGGCAGTTCCTCCGTATTCTTTTCGGATTTGTGGAGAAAAAAGAGAGAGGTGGAGATGGGAATTGTTCGTATCTTGTTCACGAAAATTGCCTACCGTTTGGATAATAGTATCGAATGCAACGGATCCAGAAATAAGGATGGACATGAATGGAATGTAAAAAATTAGAGTAAATTCAAGAGTTTATCAGATTCAGATGCTACTTCTGTTTGTTCTTTTGCTTCGATCGCTCGAACCTCTGCGGTTATGACATCAGCATTTTTATAGGCTTCCTGCATTTTTCTGATTTGTGCTTTGGTGAGTGGTTTTTTCGCATGGTGTCCACTCGGTGGTGCAAAATCTCCGTATCACATAGAGAAAAGGGTAATGTGAGTAAAAATTAGACATGAGTGATGATTCCACCAAGCTTCGCTATTTTTCCGATAATATCCTCATATCCTCGTTCGATGTATTCGACATTCGTAATCTGAGTTTCTCCTTGAGCAATCATTCCCGCGAGTATCATGGTTACTCCAGCGCGAAGGTCCCAAGACGATACGGTCGCTCCTCGAAGTGGTGTCTTTCCGAAAATGAGGGCTTAATGTGGATTGAGAATAGCGATATGCCCCTTCATCTTCTCGATTTCGACGAGCCAATTGAGTCGTCCTTCGAACAGGACTTCATGGATTCGCGAGACTCATTCTGCCTGTGAGAGGAGGAGTGAGTCGGGAGATTGGAGATCGGTGGGAAATCCTGGATAAATATTGGTTTGTACAGAAATAGCATTCAGAGGTTCCCGCGAATTATATACCATGATGGTATCAGTTGTTTCATTGGCATCATATCGCACCACTGCTT
>CAZDFE010000022.1:9102-10041 GCA_964504755.1 uncultured Candidatus Peribacteria bacterium | reverse complement strand
CAGTAAGTTATGGAGTTTGATTCTTTCTGATGCATTTAGATGATCCATATTTGACTCAATATATGAATTATAGAAGTCTGCAAGGAGAATATGAAAGGCTGCCATATCCCCCTGAAATACCTCAACCTTCATACAAGCCTCATTCCAAGACAATGTTGAATCATCTTCTAAAGCAAACTGAACATGATCATCAAAACTAAGATCAGATGATCATAAATATTGATTTTCTTTGACCATAGCATCAATATCTTTTTGTGGAATCTGATCAAAAGAAGCATTAAAATGAGACATGAGTATATCAACTCATCATTCTATTTGTGATAATCGAATACATGTTTGAAGATAGCATTGAACATGTTTTATTCCAAATGTACTATAAGCATATAAATATGCTAAATAATCTGGAAATGCTGTAAAATCTAGTCATTCCTCATTTTCAGATTTTCCCTCGGAGAAATGTCTATATTGAGTGAGTAACCCCAGATCAAATAGACGTTTTTCTAAAGTCCTTATTAAAACTAAATTACTATTCTCTGTCGCCATAAGAATCAATCCGAATCTTTCCTCTATATTCTTTATGATATATGCAAGCTCTATCTCCAAATTCTTTCTATTTTCACTTTCTGGAAGCTGCATTACAATTTGCTGAATTCTTGCAGTAAAAGTTTCTAAGAAACCTTTATCTTGGAAAGAGCTAAACTTATTTGGATCGGCTATTAATTGATGAATTTCTCGTATTTCATTTATAGGATTGATGACTCACATAAACTAGAAATTATAGTTAAACTCAATAAGTATTTATTGTATTTACACTAATATAGTTTATATTTGCTTATATTCAAATATAATTTATAAAAAATCCACTTTTACCAAGTGGATTTTTTATACTATCAATTACTATTTCTCCTCTACATCCGCCTCGACACTTCCATCATCATT
>CAZDFE010000022.1:8172-9092 GCA_964504755.1 uncultured Candidatus Peribacteria bacterium | reverse complement strand
TCCTGAACTTGTTTCAGGACCTTTTCCACTTTCTGGATCGCCAGCGTGAGCGTAGATCGCCTGACCGACCTTCATCATGACATCAGAGAGTGCCTTCGTCGCAGATTCGATCGCATCCTTATCAGAGTTGGTATCGGCGAGAACCTTCTTCAGGTCTTCGAGTTTCGCACGAGCTTCTTCTCCATCCTTTTCTTCATATTTTCCCTTGTTCTCATCGAGGGTTTTCTCCGTCTGGTAGACGAGTGAGTCAGCATGATTGCGAGCTTCGATCGATTCTTTCTTTTTCTTATCCGCTTCGCGGTTGGCTTCTGCTTCCTTGACGAGCTTTTCGACCTCATCATCGCTCATTCCAGTACTTCCCTGCACGGTGATTTTTTGCTCTTTTCCAGTTCCCTTATCCTTCGCAGTGACATGGAGGACACCAGAAGCATCGATATCGAGCGTCACTTCGATCTGTGGGATTCCACGAGGAGCTGATGCAATTCCCGAGAGTACGAATCGTCCGAGCGACTTATTATCATTTGCCATTTCACGTTCTCCCTGGAGGATATGGATTTCTACACTATCTTGGTTATCCGCAGCGGTTGAGTAGACCTGAGATTTCGAAGTTGGGATCGTCGTATTGCGTTCGATCATACGAGTCATCACCCCACCGAGTGTCTCGATACCGAGTGAGAGTGGGGTCACATCGAGCAGAAGCACATCCTTAACATCACCCTGAAGCACCCCTCCTTGTATAGCTGCACCAAGAGCTACTGCTTCATCTGGATTGACCGTTTCATTTGGTTTTTTCGAGAAAAATTGTTCGACCTTGTTCTTGATCATCGGCACACGAGTCGAACCTCCGACGAGGATCACTTCATGAATCTGAGACGTCTGAAGTCCAGCATCCGCCATGACCTTTCGGCATGGTTCGAGTG
>CAZDFE010000022.1:0-8162 GCA_964504755.1 uncultured Candidatus Peribacteria bacterium | reverse complement strand
GCTATGAGTTCTTCGAATTTCGCACGAGTGATCGTGATATTCAGGTTCGAAGGTACTCCGTCCGTCATCGCGATAAATGGTTCGTTGATTTCTGTCGAAGTCGAGGCAGAAAGTTCGATTTTTGCTTTTTCTGCTGCTGAGCGAACACGCTGTACTGCCATCGCATCCTTTCGAAGGTCGATCCCTGTTTCTTTCTGGAATTCATTCATGACATACTCAAAAATCTTCTGATCGAAGTCATCCCCTCCGAGATGCGTATCTCCATTCGTCGCGAGTACCTCAAATTGCATAAGTCCATCAATCTCTATAAGTTCAAGAATTGATATATCGAACGTTCCTCCACCGAAGTCATACACGGCGATTTTCTGATCTTTTTCCTTATCCGCACCATAGGCGAGGGCCGCAGCGGTTGGCTCGTTCACGATACGCTTCACATCGAGTCCCGCGATTTTTCCCGCGTTGATCGTCGCCTGACGCTCTGCATCATTGAAGTAGGCAGGAACGGTGATGACCGCTTCGGTTACCTTTTGTCCGAGAAATTTCTCTGCGTCCTGCTTGAGCTTTTCGAGTACTTTCGCGCTGATCTCTTCTGGACGAACGGGAGTTCCATTCCACTCGATCATACATCCACCATCCGATCCTTTTGTCACCTTGAATGGAACATTCTTGAGTTCTTCGGTCACTTCTTCGTACTTACGTCCGATGAAACGCTTTGCCGAAAAAATAGTATTCGCTGGATTCGTGACTGCCTGACGGCGTGCGGGCATACCGACGATCGTATCACCATCTTTTTTGAGTGCGACGATCGAAGGCGTCGTACGTCCCCCTTCGCTATTTGGTATGACTTTCGCCTGCCCTCCTTCCATAAACGCCACACACGAGTTCGTAGTACCGAGATCGATACCGATAATTTTTCACATACGAATAAAATGTTAGAAAGTTAGAATATTTCGAATCATTGCGAACAAAAAATCCGAACACGCGAGCATTCTATCATTCTTTTTTTATCTGTCAAAAATTTTTTAGCACTTTTTTGTATTTGGTGCTAACTTATATTTTTTACATAAAAATTTGAAAAAGAAAACTATACGAATATAACATTCATATGAGCATACATACTACTTCATTTGATGAATTTTTTCCCCCTCCTAAACCTGGTCGAAATACTCGACGTCTATAACCAGATAGGGTGCATTGAATCGAAACAAAGTTAAGAAAATCGAATACTATAGAAATCAAGCTCGATCGAGTCAGAAGGTATGTCGAAAAATTATTGAGATTTCATATAGAATTAGCAAGATGAGAAGAGGAATATATAAGAAATAAAATACAATCTGCCGTACGAAACTGAGGTGATCATGTTTGGGCAAAATGAAAAGTAATGGAGCTTATGACAGATTTCGCATGGGATTTTAGAGATACTCAAAAGAAACTGGAAGCCCTTATTGCCAATTTGCCACCAGATGTGGATATACTATAATAATTCATTTCTTATTTTCATACTATGAATCTCACTTCCCTCCTTTCTCAGTCAGAGAAAACCCTCCTCTATTTCTATCCGAAAGATAACACCCCAGGTTGCACACTCGAAGCGCAGGATTTTACGCGACTCAAAGATACATTCACGAAACTCGGTATCCAGATTATCGGCGTTTCGAAAGATTCCGAAGCGAGCCATGAGAAATTCATTACCAGCTGTCAACTCGGTATTCCCCTCATTTCAGATGAAACGGGCGAACTCCACACACAATTCGGAGTCATCGGCGAAAAGAAAAATTATGGAAAAGTCTATATCGGTGTGATTCGTTCGACCTTTCTCCTCGATCAAAATGGCAAGATTCTCAAAGAATGGCGAAATGTAAAAGCCACGGGACATGCCGAAAAAGTCCTGCGAGAAATACAATCTTCTCTATAAAAAATACCGCTCAAAGCGGTATTTTTCTGATATTTCTAGCGAGTTTGGATATAGTACTGACCCTGCCCCTTGCTCGTAGCAGTGGTAGCGAGAGAATATGTGGATTGTGCGACAGTATCACCTGTCATCCCATTCACATTTCCTCCATAGTTTCCCCCATTGGGATTCTCCATTTTTGCCATAACAATAAATCCTGAACCGCCATTCGATACCCCACTTCCAACACCATAGGCATAGTGACCATTTGGCCCACATCCATTGTCCTTACTTTCCAGAGGATCCATAGGGGGGGTATCTATCGATTTTCGTAAGGCTCCCGTATTGATACATCCATCTATAGGATTAGGATACGACTCGAAATCATTGAAATATACTCCATGTCCGATTACCAGACGTCAAATATGCATAACTCGCATAGAATCGCGAGAACGAGCCTGGTACGACATATAAGAAACACTCAATCCAGTTATGAGGATTCCGATAATTGCTAATACTACCATAATCTCTACGAGAGTGATTCCCCGCCTCTGAGTAATATATTTTTTCATACTCAGCAGTATAATCGTTTGTCCTCTATCGTCAAAAAGAAAAAATTGCCCTCATTCAGATTCTTGTTATACTAAAGAAATTATGAAAAATACTCCTACGTTTCGCCTCAATTCGCCCTATTCTCCAACAGGAGATCAGCCAAAAGCGATACAATTTCTCACGGAAGGGATCCAAAATCAGGAACGATTCCAAACCCTTCTGGGGGTCACGGGTTCTGGGAAGACATTTACTATGGCGAATATTATTGCCGAGCTCCAACGTCCAGCACTCATTTTGGCTCATAATAAAACGCTTGCCGCCCAACTTGCTCAGGAGTTCAAAGAATTTTTTCCAGACAATGCGGTGCATTATTTTGTCTCGTACTATGACTACTATCAGCCAGAGGCGTATGTAGTCAAAACAGGTGCCTATATCGAAAAAGAAGCAACGATCAACGAAGAAATCGATCGACTGCGTCATGCTGCTACCGAATCACTCCTTACCAGAAAAGATGTTATCATCGTGGCATCTGTTTCGTGTATCTATGGTATCGGTGAAGTCGATCAATATGAATCTCAGTGTCTGCGCTTCGAAGTCGGAAAAAGTTACGTCTACGAAAATATCATTCACGAACTCGTCGCCCTCCAGTTTCGTCGATCGACAACGGATTTCAAGGCGGGAATGTTCCATGTGCTCGGGGACACCCTCGAAATCTGGCCGAGCTCCAGTGAAGATGTGGTTCGCCTCGAATTTTTCGGGGATGAGCTCGAACGCATCACGCGAAGCGAACCCCTCTCACATACGATCCATGCCGTTCTCGATGATATTGTGATTTTTCCAGCAAAACACTTTGTCACCGAAAAAGGAATTATCGAAGCCACGATCCCAAAAATCAAGGAAGAGATGGAGGCTCAGGTTGGATTTTTCCAATCCCATGGCAAACTCGTCGAAGCCGAACGTATCAAAATGCGCGTCGAATATGATATGGAAATGCTCACGGAGGTCGGATATGTGAATGGAATCGAGAACTATAGTATGTATCTCGGAAATCGAAATCCTGGCGATCCACCATCCACTCTGCTCGAATTTTTCCCTGATAATTTTCTCACGTTTATCGATGAATCCCATATTACGATTCCACAGATTGGCGGAATGTATGCAGGAGATCGAGCCCGAAAAGAGAATCTCGTCGGCTATGGATTCCGTCTCCCGAGCGCCCTCGAAAATCGTCCGCTCCGCTTCGAAGAATTCGAACAAAAAATCGGACAAACGATTTTTGTATCTGCGACTCCGAGTAAGTACGAAGCCGAACACGCAACTCGTATCGCCGAGCAAGTGATCCGACCCACGGGACTCCTCGATCCTGTGATCGAAATCGAAGATATGGAATATATGGTCGATAGTCTCATGCGAAATATCGATGCCGTGAAAAAACGGGGAGAACGAGCGCTCATCACCACTATTACGAAAAAATCGAGCGAAGACCTCGCACAGTATTTCTCCGAAAATGGACTCAAAGTCCGCTACCTCCACTCTGAGATCGAGACCATCGAACGCCTGGAGATTCTGCGCGATTATCGTCTCGGAACGATCGATGTGATCGTGGGGGTAAACCTCCTTCGAGAAGGGCTCGACTTGCCAGAAACGAGTTTTATCGGGATTCTCGATGCTGAGAAAATCGGATTTCTCCGATCGAAAACTTCTCTCCTTCAGATTATCGGTCGAGCCGCTCGAAACGCGAATGGAAAAGTGATCATGTACTCTCACGGATGCAAAGAGTCTATCGCCATGACTGATGCCATCGCCGAAACGAACCGACGTCGTGAAATCCAACATGCCTACAATATCGAACATGGCATCACCCCTACGACGATCATTTCGAGTGTGAAAGAAGTCGGAATCCCTCGAAAAAAGACAGAAATATTTGCGGGTGGAGAAATGACCAAAGAAAAGCTCGAAACATATATCAAACGTCTCGAGCTCGAGATGGATGTCGCCGCCGCCAATCTCGACTTCGAACGAGCGGCAGAACTGCGGGATGAACTCCTCCTTATGAGGAAGAAGAAATAGGAAATACATTCTTTATTACTTATAAAAATAACCCACGTTTCCATGGGTTATTTTCTGTTTATAGATATTACTTCACAACTCTCGTTACACTATAATTATTCAAGTATTGTGAGAGGAGTGGTGGAGGATTCACGAGCGCACGATTCGAGTACGAGAGGATAATTCCTGTTGTTAGAATCTCATATGCAGTATTTCCACGCACATACAGACGAGAATCGAAGAGTGGTTTCGCATCACCATACATACTTCCATCCACCTTGAGGATGCGTTGAGAAGCACCATTTCCGAGAGAACGGAATTGTCCCGCACCAGCAATACCATCATCGATAGCCACGAATACTCCCGCAAGAGCACTCACACCAGAGTTCGGTTGTGCCAGCACTCCTGGATCAACGACGATATTTCCACCCTTTACGATAAAGGCAAAACTCGAAGTAGCATCCGAATAACCAATATTACACTTGAGGATGAGATTTCCTTTTTCCACGACCACACTACGAACACCCGAGAGCATAAATCCGCTCGTTCCACAGTTTTCGATCGTGAGATCACCATTCTTTACAGCAAGGATATTTTTGTTTCCATTTACCGCGAAGGCTTCGAGTTCAGCCATGTTTTTCACTGACTTATTACCCGTAATTGTGGTAGTAATATTTGTAGGGGAAACGACAGTATTTGATGATGAAACTGGAGCGGTTGTTGTCTGCGTTGTTGTGGTAAGTGGCTTGATTCCTGAGAGAAATGTAGTCAGGATGGAACCACGATTGATAAACGTTTCGATATTTCGGTTTACTGTACCAGCCGTACTTCCGACCATCGCCCCAGACACCCGCACATCGAGCGAAACCAGTGGAATATAGAGATTCGGATCGGCAGCATTCTGAGATAGGAGAGAAATCTGTCCGTCATTTCCGATTGATTTTCCGAGAAATGCATCGCTCAGAGTAATGCTCGAACCAAGAGAAGAAGGATAGAGAGAAGCTCATTTGAAGAGATCAACATTCGTTATTCCATCTGCCATTGCGAGCGCATACGTACCATTCGCGAGACGAATCTGATAGTCCCCACGACCGAGCACAACATAATTTTTCCCATTCAATTGTTTTACTGGAGCGAGATTCCCGAATGTCGTACAAATACGATTCGAGTTAAGACTATTCCCTGACGATTCGAGACAGATTTTTTTATCCGCTTCGATAATGAGTGGTATAGCATATTGCGTCTTGACGCCGAGTCCCACGGTATCCGCGAGAACAAACGCCTTGGTTCCTACACCGAGCACCATTCGATTTTCAGAGAATTGAATTACATTTGTCCAAGATTGTCCCATTCGTGCCTGAGAGAGGCGAGGAATCGTCATCCAGAGATCGGTCAGTGGATTCGCACCAGGATTCGTAAGTCCACTCACCTTACAGCTCGAACACCATGGAGCTCATTTCACATCACACTCTTCTCCGAGCTGGAGGACGCCATCTCCACAGTATCCAGAACTACCGCCACCTCAACCTCCGCCACCGCCACCTCAACCTCCGCCACCGCCACCTCAACCACATGAGAGAAATTCACTCTGACACTGATTGAGTCCGACTGAGTCAGCACTGTAACACTTCGCGGATGGAATACCATCAGAAGTACATCCTGCCATGGAATTATAGTAGGCACAAGTCGCTACTCCATTCGAACACTTTTTTCCCACATAGGCTGGACCACTTCCTCCACCCGTGGTAGAAATAGTGATACGACACGCATTGATTTCTGACCCAGTGAAAATCACTGAAGGATTCGATTTTTCTCGGACCGCACAGGTAGTCACCTGAGTGGCACTACTCGACGCTGGAAGATTACAAATACGAGTCGATTCACCCGACCAAGTACCTGCATCCGTTGTTCCACACTTGATATTGTATTCGAGATTCGATGCCGAACCCGCATATCCGATGGCAGCACAGGAGTATGTGACCGCCGTTCCTGGAGCCTGAGTAGTTCCTGCTGGACTCGCCGTGATCGACCCACAGTTATATCCACCGACAATAATCTCGATATTCGCGGGATCCGAATTATTCGTCGGATTCGTATCATTCGGATTTCTGAGGGTGGCGACATTCGAGTACTCACCCGCGAGGATCGCCGTTGCCGTATCCGCGAGAACGACGATCTCTGGATAGCTCGCACCCAGTGAGAGATCATCCGATCGACTACAGATAAATGAACGATTCCCATTTCCCGTGATCGAGCAGGACCATCCAGCACCATTCACGGAAGTAATAGTCGTATCATTCGGGAGCGTATCTTCTACGGTAGTTGTCCCTGTTGCGGTAACGGGACCGAGATTTTTCGCGATAAATCGATATCGAAGTTTTCCACCCTGAGCCACCGTCAGGATATCACGATCCACATCAGCTCCATCATTCGAGGTTTGATGATCGCCGTCACGCTGAGCGGTGCCTGTTGTCATATCGGCAACGTATTTCTTCAGCATGAGATCGAATGTTCCTGGAGCTACGATCGTGAGCACCGCTGGGTCACAGTTATTCACTTTATACTGACCAAGAGTTGGATTGAGAGGTGCAGCATTATGGGGATCGAGCGCATTCGTGAGACATGCGACATTTCGGTAGGCCCCTACAGCCATGGTCGGAGCAACCGTCGCTCGAAGTGAGATCGTCGTAGAAAATTCACCTTTCTTCAGGATACGAGTCGTCTTACAGGTAAACTTGGTATCAGTATCTTTGGAACAAATCCATTCCCCCTGAGTTGGGGCAATCGAAGCAATAGTGATACCAACTGGAAATGAGTCATCTGTTACTGTGATTTCCCCGACAGAGTCCTGTTCCCCGAGATTCTGGACAAAAAAAGTATAATCGACCGTTCCATCCACATTCGCTCGAGAAGCCTCATCATCGGTGTTGATAAATTTTTTCAGACGAAGGTCATATCCGCTTGGATTCGACGGATTCACGGTTGCTGGATCAAAATTATTCGAATCTTCGCTACACACAGTCGATGGAGTCTCTCCATTCGCTCCACCGAGACTTGGATCTGGCATGGTCCCATCTGTACGACATCGCTTTCCGATGATTTCATTCGGATTCTGGACGTACGCATAGTTCACATACGCCTGACTGCGGAATGCAATATTCGTGACGCGAACAGGAACAGTAATTACTGGAAACAGTTGATTCGCCGTTACACTCGCACTCGTCGTACAGGTAATATCTGCCGTTCCAGCAGCACCCGTACACGTCCATCCATTTCCTGTCGGAACGCCTCGAAGGGTGATCGGAGCAGGGAGACGATCCTTCACCGTCGTAACTCCTGTCGTTGGATCAGGTCCAACATTCTGGACTACGATATTGTAGTTATAGTCCTCACTCGTATCCACGGAAGCAAATTCATCTTCTCCCTTCACATACTTCTTGATTCGAAGATCGAACTTCGGATTCGATGGAACGACGATACATGCGGGATCTTTCTGACTTTCTGGATTCGTGGCGTCACATCCTGGTGGAGGTGGAGGTGGCGGATTCGGATTTCCACAGATATCCTCACCATTTGGTCATTTTGGATTGGTCGCGAGATTATCCGCACAGGCATAGGCTACGTTCTGCATATTGACTCCGATCGGGGTCGTATTCGAGAAGGTAACAGG
>CAZDFE010000021.1:7353-10115 GCA_964504755.1 uncultured Candidatus Peribacteria bacterium | reverse complement strand
ACGTTATGGGGATGAGGAAGATGAAGAATTGGGGGAAGAATTAGGCATTCTTATCAAGAAGGCTCGTCAAAAGATTACCCAATTGGAGAATATGCTTACTAACACTGATGATGTTTTTGAGTATAATCAAGAACAAGTTGAAGACGCATTAAA
The DNA here is from genome assembly GCA_964504755.1 of uncultured Candidatus Peribacteria bacterium. Classification (GTDB taxonomy): domain Bacteria; phylum Patescibacteriota; class Gracilibacteria; order BD1-5; family UBA2023; genus CAZDFE01. Next base: position 9,962 of record CAZDFE010000021.1, on the reverse strand, counting down.
ATACGCAAAAGAACTTACAACAGAGTTTCATTCTTTTCCAAAACGAAAAAAGCAGCACATATTGGCTGCTATATTTAAGACGATAGTAATGTATAAAAAAGAGATAGTATATTTTGAACTGAAACCGCTATTTAGAGGCATTTATGAACGAGCAGTTCTAACTAATCAAAATAACGATAGCAACACCAAAAATAATGGTTCGAACTCTGGCGATAGCAAAAAGAAGCCGAAAACGGCTTCTTGTAAAAAATCTGACCTATATGGTTGGGGTACTAGGATTCGAACCTAGGAATGGCGGAGTCAAAGTCCGCTGCCTTACCGCTTGGCGATACCCCAAAACGAGAAATAAAAGAGCAGAAAACTCGCCGATTATAGTAAAAAATAGAAAAAGTCAAAACTTTCATCGGATACCGTTTCTTTTTTCGCTTTCTGTTCAGGATCAAAAACACTAGTACACTAACAGAGTTTGACTTTCTGTGCAAGGAATATACATTGACGACGAAATTTTTTATATTTTTCTATGAATAGATTCTCTCGATATCTCCTTTCGAGCATAGTTGCTTTAGGAATTACAGGATGTTCTGAACCTGAAACATCTATTATCAGTGTAGACCAAATAAAGGAGCGAATTATAACAGCGATTAATACAGCACTCGGTCAAAAAAAGGATAGTGAAAGTCAGTCTATTGCTGTCAGAAGTGACTCAAATACTTGTCGTATTATAATTCCTGATAGTCCACAAGAAAATAAAGTCATCAATATCAACTGTTATGGTATGAGTACATCCGTTACAACCTTGCTGTCTATAAAAGGATCCTGAACAATAGAAAATGTAGAGTTTGGTCAATGAAAATTCAATACTCAATCTGGTTGCATTGTATGGAATATTCACCTCGAAAATCAAGAAATCTCGAAAATCAATACCTGTAATATCAAAATGTCTGCGTAATTTTTTCTCTAACTCCCCTTGCCCGAGCGTTCATTTTTCATATAGTGGTCTCATCCTAAATATACGAAACTATGCCTCCATCCAAACTCACCGTCGAACTCCTCGTCGATATCGCGAATCTCGGTCGAAAATGAGATATTATCGATGTTGCCGTCGGACAAGCCCGTAATATGCTCATCCCGAAAAAAATGGCAAAGGAGCTCACTCCTGATCGCCTCAAGCAAATCGAAGCCCAACAAAAACGAGCCAAAGATCAGGCTCGAAAACGCCTCGAACAGGCATATGATATCCAGAAAATGCTCGAAGGACAGAGTATTGATTTTGTTCTCAAGGGGAAAAATGGAAAAGTATTTGGTGGTATTAACGAACATGATGTGATCGAACGTGTCAAACAAAAATGGAATATCGATTTCGAAAAACACGATGTAAAACTCCCGAATAAAACGCATATAAAAACCGCTGGCACCCATCTGGTCTACCTCCATATTACCCACGATACCATCGCAAAAATTATCGTGAATGTTACCACGGATGAAACTAAGTAATACCTTCATCGCGATCGACTATGGAACGCGCAAATCAGGACTCGCCTACTCGGTCGAGTGATTCGCCTTTGCGTATGAAACCGTTCCAACTCGAGAACTTCTCCCGACACTCCAGCACCTCATCGCAAAAAAATCGGCACAAGGCATTATTATCGGTATGCCGTATAATATCGATGGAACGATTTCGACCCATGGAAGACGCGTACAATCATATGTCGATATTTTACGGAAACATATTTCACTCCCGATTTTATACAGAGATGAACGCCTCACGACGACGGAAGCGACATTTTGACTCAGCGAGATGGGAGAAAATGCCGATATCGATGCGGAATCAGCTCGACTCATCCTCGAATCCTACCTCGAATCGCAAGAATAAAAAATAAAGCAAAGATTTGCACTCTTAGAAATTTCACTATACTACAAACCCTCAACTCTATAAACATAATTTCATATTCCCTTTTATGCCTCTCTCTCGTATTACTGAATCTCGAAAGCGTTTTGTCGAAATGCTCGGACAATCGAATCGTATTACTTTTTCTGATCTGAAGAAAGCACTCGTTGACTCGAAAGAAATGAACCTCGCGACGCTCTATCGGATCGTCGACGCATTCCGTGATCAAGGACTCGTTCATGAGATGGATATCGCGGGTGAACGAGTGATCTTCCCCTGTCAGTGTGAGAGTGCATCTGCCGATGATGCGGTCATGATTAGCTTCTGCGAAAACTGTGGAGCTATCTATGACACTCATACGAAGCTCACGAGCCCGTACACTTCCAGCATCACCTATGCGAGAATGAAATCCTGTACGGCTTGCGTGATTCGCTAAATAATAATCCTCCCAAATTTGGGAGGATTATTATTATGCAGTTAACCAGTCTGGAAGAACCCTAGTAACCCATGCTCTAGCTCAAGCAACCACACGCCCCACTCATCATTGTTTCTCTCTTGCTTCTTGTTCAGCTTGTTCTTTTTTTGTAAGTTCATGATCTGCCATTTTCACAATTCGCATTGTTGCAGGAATTCACGCAAGATCAACAGAAGAACTCATTGAACATAACTTCCATCGAAATATATCTTCAAAATCACTCATTATATCTGGCAATACATCACC
>CAZDFE010000021.1:0-7343 GCA_964504755.1 uncultured Candidatus Peribacteria bacterium | reverse complement strand
CCACTGAACCTGTATTTCTTAGTGCCTGTATTAGAGCCCATGATTCTTCCATGATTTTATCAATCTCATCATTATATGAACTTTTTGATACATCGAAATAAAACCTTTTAGAATCGTAGTCATAATGCGAATTAATAAACTCTTTATCACCATCATTTACCTCATGGTCAATTCTATCTTTATTTGCCTGAACCAAGGCATCCATCATGGAATTAATTCTTTGAATATCATCCCCTAATAAAGCTTTAAACTTTTCTCAGAGTTTCTGATATACTAATAATCTTCTATTTTCTTTGAGTAATTCCATCATTTGAGATGAATCTCGTGAAAATTCGTAAGTGGCGGATGCTGCTTTAAGGGACCATCATTTTTCTTTGGCAAAATCTGATATTGCCCCTTCTATTACAGTGTCAACTTGCCCCTTACGTATCATATGATTACGTACTGCCTCTAATCAAGTGATTGACATCTGAAAAAAGTGCTCTCGCAATTCAAAGAATAAAGACTGATCAACACTGATGTACATGCGTGGAGCATTTATATCTAGGACTCGATTTAGATAATCAATATCTTCATCAGAAAAGTCTAGTACAATCTTAGCATTATTTGCTTCTTCCAGTTTTTGTAACAACACAAAATAATGCTTATCAACATCTCATATCTTAGCATCGAGTGCATCATGGACATTCTTTGTTAGTTGGAGAGAAGCATTACTAATGGCCTCATCCAAAAAATCATGAAATTCGACGTGTTTTGAACCAGACTTATTCATACTAAGAAATAATTTCCTAAAAATTAATAATTAATTAATATTTGTCAAAAGATAATTTTTATTTCCCCTATATACATTATAGAAACACGAGATAGAAATACTTGCATTTGCAGAAAAATGCATATTCTTGTTTTGAAGTTTTTTATTATTATGCCTTCTACGATCCATCGACGACATATCCTCTCATTTCTCGATCAGGAACGTACAGCTTCCCTTCGATTTCTGAAGCAAACATTCGTGGATTCGGGCGAGATGAACCAAACAACGCTCTACCGGATTCTCGATCGTTTTCTCCAGGATGGACTCATCCATCGAGCGGAATTTGCTGGGGAAAAATATTTTACCCGCTGTCGCTGTAATGCCTCGAACGATGCCGTAAAACTCCAATGTTGCATCAACTGTCATACGATCGAAGAAAATCATACCCCCCTCCCGCCAGACGCTCTGAGTTCAGAAACCATCGAGCTTACCAAGCACTGTAAAAAGTGTACTATTTCCTCACCCCATTCATCATGATCCCTGTAACCGTCCTCTCAGGATTTCTCGGAAGTGGAAAAACCACCCTTCTCAAACACATTCTCGAAAACCGTGAATGACTCAAGGTAGCACTGATCGTAAATGATATGGCAGAAATCAATGTCGACGCCTCTCTCATAAAAGACGGTGTAAATCTCTCTCAAACGGAAGAAAAAATGATAGAGCTCCAGAACGGATGTATTTGTTGTACTCTTCGAGATGATCTTATCCAAGAAGTGAAAAGATTGGTAACAGAAAATAAGTATGATGCTATTATCGTAGAATCCACTGGAATTGCAGAGCCAGTTCCCATTGCTCAGACCTTTAGTTATCTTGATGAAGCCAGTGGAACCAATCTGTCAGAACTCGTACAGCTCGACACCATGGTAACAGTGGTAGATGCTCAGAATTTTCTGAAGAATTTCTCAAGTCAAGAACAACTCAAGGATCGAAACTGGGAAGTCAATACAGAGGACGAAAGAACCATCGTGGATCTCATGACGGAACAAATCGAATTTTGTGATGTTATTATCGTGAACAAGATATCAGAACTAAATGATGATGAAAAAAAACGGGTTCGATCTATCATAAAAGGCCTTCAACCAACTGCAAAATATATCGAAACTGACTGGGGAAAAGTCGATATAAAAGAAGTAATACATACTGGACTTTTCTCCATTCAAAAAGCGGAAAACTCTGCTCTCTGGATCCAAGAACTTCAATCAGGAGGGCATTCTAATCACACACCCGAAACAGAAGAATATGGAATTCACTCATTCATCTACCGTGCTACAAGACCATTTCATCCTGAGAGATTCCTTACATATGCGAACGAAGAATGGTCGGGCGTTATTCGATCCAAATGAATATTTTGGCTCGCTTCTCGTCATAATATTGCCATGAGCTGGGGCCAGGCAGGATGAAGTGTAAAAGTCGATCCCGCTGGAAGATGGGCAGCAAGTTTCACGACAGAAGAACTCGAAGCATATCCTGAAGTTCTCGAAGAGATAGAGCAATTCAAAGATAATCTCTACGGCGATCGACGGCAAGAAATGGTTATCATTACCATAAATGATAACGAATCAGATATTCGAGCACGACTCGATGCATGCCTCCTTACTCCAGAAGAGATGGTCGCATGACCAGAGGAATGGATCAACTATGTAGATAATTTCCCGAAATATTATACCTAAGAACTTCATCATGATCCCTATAACCATCCTCACAGGCTTTCTCGGCTCTGGGAAAACCACCCTCCTGAATCACATAATCCGAAATGCCGAAGGTCGGCGCATCGCTGTCGTCGAAAATGAGTTCGGATCGGCGGGCATCGACGCCGAACTCATCGAACGATCCACCGAAGAAATCGTCGAAATTTCGAACGGCTGTATGTGTTGTACGGTGCGGAAGGACTTCCTCGAAGCGATCGAACGACTCCTCGCGAGTGGCAAGCGCATCGATCATATCATCATCGAATGTTCGGGCATGAGCGAACCACTTCCGATTGCGCAGTCATTTCTCATGAATGATATGAATGGTCGGGTTCGACTCGACTCGATCATCTGTGTGATCGACGCTCTGAACTTCCAGCATCGTGTGGTCACCGCGACCGATACGGCGCTCGACCAGATAGAGTTCGCTGACTTCATCCTCCTGAACAAGACCGATCTCGTCCCTGCCTCGAATCTCGATCTCATCGAAAGCGTCATTCGCCGAGTGAATGCATTTGCGCCGATCGTCCACACGAGCTATGGAAATGTCTCACTCGATCTCCTTCTGGATACCCATCGCATCGATGAAAGTGGAAAAAAAACACTTCGCGAAACCACCGACGATCACACCCATGGAGAATCCATGGGAAGCTACACCTACACGACCGATGGAGCCTTCGATACGGTCGCACTCGATCAGTTCTTCCAGGATCTTCCCTACGAAGTCTATCGAGCCAAGTGATTCGTCCACCTCAGAGAAAAACCTGAGAAACGATTCGTCCTCCAGAAAGCGGGAGCCCGTATCACTCTCACCGAAGACCCGAACTGGGATCACATCGGAACGAAAAATACGCTCGTCTTCATTGGCGAAAATATCAATCCCATGATGCTCAATATCGAACTCGGAAAGTGCAAAAAGAATCTATAAAGTATCATTTGATCTCTTGTATCATTTTCAAGCCAGAATTCATAAAGCTTGTGGACGAAGAAATTGTGGTATATCGATGATGATTTCATGTTTCTGGCGAACTCCTCAGACAATATCGAAAACATGAGGAGATGTACTGATACTCTCACGCAATCATCATGTAAATCTCGGATGTTCTGAAATCTTATGAATTGTAGCCAAATGTCCTGAAAAATTAAGACTTGAAGTATATTCCTCTTTTTCTAGAAACAAAGAGGAAACGTACAATATTCCCTCATTCCCCTCGTTTCTCATTTCTGCTTTACTTTTTCGATAATTGTACGAAAATTCGCAAATACTATTTTTCTTCCCTTCTATGTTTTTCCCACTCCTCATTCTCTTCCTCATCTCCGCATCTGGACTGATCCTCTATAGTTTCCAGAAACTCAACCAAACAATCCTCAATCTCCTCATCGGGCTCGGTGCGGGATCGATGCTATCGGTCGCACTCGTGCACATACTTCCTGAAGCTCTCGAACAAACCGAACTCGCGGTCTATGCATTTATCGGTGGATTTCTCCTCATCTATATCATCGAAGAGCTCCTCACCCCGCATCATCATGACCACCATCATGGAGACCATACCCATGAAGACCCGCATGAACACTACGATCATGTCGCACTCGTATCATTCATCGCGATTTTCCTCCATACGATCTTCGATGGACTCGGGATTCGAGCGGGATTTAGCCTCTCAGAAACCCTCGGGTATAGTGTACTCGCAGGAGTGGCGATCCATCAGATTCCTGTTTCCCTTTCTCTTGCTGCGATCTTTCGCGAAAGTAAATTCCGAAGAAATACTCAGATTCTTTTTCTCATTCTCTTTGCTCTCGCAGCCCCACTCGGGTATATCCTCTCTGATCTCGTACTCTCGAATGTGAGTGAGAGTTTCGCAGGACTCGCGACCGCCTTCGCAGGTGGTTCCCTACTCTACGTTGCTACCGCAGACCTCCTCCCCGTCATCCACGCCCAAACGAACAAAAAATATGCAACCGTCCTCCTCTTTCTCGTAGGAGCGATGGCCATGACCAGCGTAAAAATGTTCGAATGAGAACATCATCATACATCTCTCGAAACAGAACAAGAACACCACGAAACTTCCCACCAATAAATATTTTTCCTCACGAACGTGGGGATTTTATTTCGATGATGGAGGAGGAAGAAATTTATCTACTTGAGCTCATACTAACTGAACAACAGCATAAATATCTTCCGGAATCATAGTACTCATATTTTTCCTCCCCTCTGGTGTGGTGGCAAGTAATGCTGTGGCAGCTAATATTATAACACGGTTTGCCCATTTACTATCCTCTTGACTTTGCATATTTTCGCATATAAAAAATTACGCCTGCATTGTATAGGATATTTTCTATTGTCAACTTCTTTCCATTATTAAATTGGTATAGTATTTTCAGATTCTTTTTTGTATAAACACTGTTTTCCTATATCCTCAGAAGTATGACTTCTCCTCACAATCACACTCCAAAAGATGGAGAAAATATGGCGATTCTCGGAATTATTGCCAATATCGGACTCACGATCATAAAATTTCTCTGAGGAATCTTCGGGAATTCTTACGCACTTATCGCCGATGCGATCGAGTCTGCGAGTGATATTCTCGGATCAGGCATTGTCTATCTCGGCGTTCGATATGCCCAGAAACCCGCGGATGCCAATCATCCATATGGACACGGGAAAACCGAGCCCATGGCGGGACTCGCCGTATCACTTCTCCTCATCTTCGCGATCTATCAGATTGCCATAGGAGCCGTCGAACGAATAAAAAATCCAGAAGTCGGCGCACCAGAACTTTGGACCCTCTGGATTCTGATTTTTGTCGTAGGACTGAAGGGATTCCTCTTCGTTCGTGGAATGGTCATCGGGAAAAATCTAAAAAGCACTGCGGTTATCGGCGATGCTTGGCATCATCTCTCCGATGCGATCACGACAGGGATTGCTCTCGTTGGAACCCTCATTGCTCTCTTTGCAGGACCGAGTTTCATGCATGCGGCCGATTGGGCGGCGCTCGTGGCAAGTTTTTTTATGCTCTATAATGTGTGGCATATTGGATTTCCCGCTTTTCGTGAGCTCCTCGATGAGGTTGACGATCCTGAGATGGAACAAGCGGTACGAACGACTGCCATGAGTCACACACAGGTAAAAAATGTGAATCATCTCACGGTACGAAAAAGCGGATTCGATCGGATCGTCGAGATTCATCTCCTCGTGAATGGAGAGCTTACGGTTCGAGCGGGACACCTCATCGCCCATGAAGTCGAAAATTAAATCAAAAAAGAATTTCCCAATGTACAAACCGTCATCGCTCATATCGAGCCAGATTATGAAGTAGTCGAATAATATCGAGAAAGAGTATACCATATTACATACTCTTTTTTATTTGTCAGGAGATTTTCTCTGTACGAGTTACTGTCTTCGTCTATACTGAGCATATTCTTAACTTCTCTCTCATGACTCTATTCACTCCCATGAGGAAACGATTCCTCATCGCCTTGCCACTCGGACTCGTCGCAGGACTCATCTGTAGCATGTTCGCTATGAGTACACATATTAGTATGTGAGGCGCGGCTCTTCTCGCATGAATGATCATCACGGATCGTATCCTGATCGGGATGGTGATCGGGCTCGCGGGAGCCTACCGAAAGCATCCTGTATTTGGATTCCCGATTCCTTGGTTTGTGCGTGGAACCTGTCTTGGAATATTCGTATCCCTTCCACTTGCAATAGGAATGGTAATGGGTGAAGCTACGACTTGGGTGATGTTTTTAAGGATGGATGAAACTACGCCTTGGATGATATTTTTCGCGACGCTTATCGCGGGTGGTATCTATGGATTCGTGATCGATGGATTCGCGACCAAGTTCGGGGGCGAAGGAAAAGAAATCATAGAGTAAATATTGCAACTCAAAAAAAATCTCCTCTCAGACTTTGAGAAGAGATTTTTTTATACAAAATTCCAATATTGGAAAAATGAGTGTTGTTGTAGCATTTCAGAACTAATTGAATGGAGATCAATCAAGCGTGTATGACGAGATGGTCTCAAATGTACAACAAATTCCTGCAACCGCCATTGATACAGTTCTTGTGGGGTATATGGAATTCTTATTTTCTGGACTTTCTGTCGATAACCCTCATCTTCCATTAATCTTCTTGTACGAATCCATTCAATCATTTCTTTCCATGAATTTTCATCAGAAAGAAAATATCTGTGACACCAATTCAATAATTCCTTATTTCAGATATACTGGATCCTATGTTTCTCAAGAAATTCAAGAGAGAGTCATGATTTTACATAGCTCGTTGTCACAAAGACAAAATGAGCATCTGGATTCTGAAACTTTGTATGAAAAATAGTAGCATAATACTCACCCAGTCGTTTCAGACTCACATAATTATCTTTCCATTGTTTACATTGATAGTAATATTTCTGATCCTTCTTATTTCAAACAAGATCATTCCCATGAACATCCTGATAATCTTTTGGCCTACATACAGAAAATTCATCATAACCATCTTTATGAAGTAAGAACTGGATAAAATATTCGAAATCCTTATGTGTAAGGTCGAATGTTATTCGATTCAAGAGAAGAGCATCCTGAGAGTCGAAACCATGTTGTTCGAGAAATGTTTTTCGTTCTTGCTTTCTTTGTTCTATTTCAGTAATCACATCGATAAATGGAATAAGTATTTGCGACATATACAGTATAACTTATGAATGGAATAACTCTAGCATATATGAGACATTAATACAAAAGAATCCCTCTATCAGATGAGAGGGATTCAATGAAGAAGTGAATTATTTCACTTCCGTAAACAGTACTTCCTTCGAGAATCGTGCTTTTGGTCGTGGGGTTTCACT
>CAZDFE010000020.1:0-10159 GCA_964504755.1 uncultured Candidatus Peribacteria bacterium | reverse complement strand
CTCAATTTTGAAGCCGACAGGAATTGTCTACAGAGACTAATACTATGATATCATGAAGGTTAAATAAATTCTTTCAGGGAAAATATAACTCTTCCTTTATTCAATATGTATTAACTGAGTTTCTGAAAAAAAAGCGTTTATTATCTAATTACAAGTGGTTTATTGAGACATATTCTCATTTTTGTGAGAATAAATCCGAAATATTTACATTTTGCCTACTTGCCAGCCTTTCGGATTCTGAGATTTCAGAACTTGAAGATTTTATAAAAACCTTTGACCAAAATTACTGACGTTCACTGAATGAAAATTCATTAAAAAATCTTTATGGGCTCATAGAGAATGAACGAAAGTTTCGTACTCAGAAATGAGAGGTGACAGTTAGTGGAGGGTTATCTATGGCAACAACTTTATCAATAGCCCTTTCTCACGCTGTATCTGGCATCCAACTAAAGTCTTTCGAACAAGTCGAAAACGAAAGAAAAAATAGAGAAAGAAGAGTACTTATGCAACGAAAGAGCCTAGCAGATGCATATTTCAAGAGATTAACTCGAAGATATGAACATCTGAGAAAAAATTACAACATCAGTACTAATTGAGAATTTACACCCAAAAATGCAGAAATTTTATTAAGACGCTTCTTTGATAGTCATTTTGGTCAGGTCAACTCAGATGAGGATAGTTTTCTGATACCAGACTTTGCAGATATGGGGGCATCGCTTGATGATGCTAATGAATCTATTGCCCATTTACTCCTTATTATAAATGAATTTCTCGATTATTGAAGTAAGGAACTTCAGGTTTCTGCCTTTGTCCAAGAAAGTATCATTAATTCTTCCAGTCGAAATATGGCTATTGCTCGCTTTGTGGAGTTTGTCTTTCAGAAAGAATATGAGCGAAGACGAGAATTTGAGGCACGAAAAGATGAGCTTATGTGACAATTAGGAACCTTAGAAGAAACTATTGATGCATGTCAAAGATTGGCGGATCAAGTCAGATTACGTCTAGATGCTATGAACATTACTTACATATAATATGCATGTTATATCATAAGAAAATCCCCCACCAAATCGGTAGGGGATTATTTTTATTGCTCGAACTTCGGAAGGTATTCTGTTGTATACCGCACTTCACATTCTTGTATGATTTTTACAGCTTCCTCGATCCCGAAGAATCCATCAACCTTACAGGTTCCAGGTTTTTTCAGGTCTTTATAGTGTTCCCAGTAGTAGGTTGTTTCTTTGAGCCAGTGAGCTCCGAGTTGCTCATAGCTCGTGATATGATCCATGCGCTTATCGTCCGCGAGTACCCCGATTACCTTATCGTCGACCTCACCCCCATCGTTGAACTTCATGATCCCGATAATGCGTACTTCGGCGAGTGAGCCAGGAACGAGTGGTTCGGTCACCCCGACGATCTCCACATCGAGTGGATCTCCGTCTTCATCCCATGTGCATGGGATCGCTCCATACGCAAACGGGTATGAGAGGGAAGAGAATCCGACACGATCGAGCTTGAGCTGGCCACTTTCGGTAATGATTTCGTATTTATTGATCGTCATAGAATTGAGTTCTATGAGCGTGTTGATGCGATTTTTTTCTGCATCAGCAAAGGCTGGAAGGATATGAAGGAGGTTGAGCATGTACTTGCTCGGTGCGTGGTCGATATTGGCCATGAGAGTTGTTTATATGCTAAAAAGTGGGCGTATCATATGAAAAGTTCGGTTTTATGCAAGGCAAGCATCGGACTCATTCAACATACATTCAGATCAAGAAGGTAAGTTCTGCAAGATATCTGTTAGTGTTGCTACTATGAATACTCATGATTCAGGACTATTCAGGCGAATCTCAACAGCCCTTCCTAAGGCTGCTATAATTGTTTCTGAATCTATGGCATGTTGTCGGTTTCCTTCACGCATTGAACTTATGAGAAGGGAGTGTATCTTTTGGAGTATATTAGGCCGTATAGTATAAATTCCCCCTGTAGGGACTTTGGATTCTGTAGGGACTTTGGATTCTGTAGGGACTTTGGATTCTGTAGGGACTTGGGAATGTCCCAATAAAATACTTACACCAGTACGAGTAGTCTTCTGAGCTTGTTGTATTCCGTTACATATTTCTCATATTTCTCTATCCCATTCAGGAATCGCTGATTTCAGATGGGCACAGATTTGATCCAACGCATTATCAGCAGCTATTGCTTCGGGAGTTTCCATAATGTACTATATTATAAAATAAACACTTCCCTAGTATAAATATTCATTTCCATTGTGCAATATTTTCTCGAATTTTTGCAAAAAGAAACAAATCACGATACAATCCTGAGGTATTTTTACTTTTTTCTATGCGCTACCTTCCTCTTTTGGCAGTTGTATTTCTCGCTTCGTGTACGCTTCCTTGGTCTTCGAGTGTGACTTCAGAATCGGTTCCACATACTTTTTCTACCGATTACGCGCGCATCGTTCAGGCGATGATTCCTGAAAATAACTCTGGAAGCATGATGTATACGCTCGGTCAATGGTATACGAAATGGTATCCTGCGGGATATGATACATCGATTCTTCGATTTTTCTATAGTGTTCCTGAGGTAGGATCAGGGGATCTCACACTCGGTGCTGATGCGGTGCGAGAATCCTGGAAACGAATGTCTGCGAAACTCTCGCTTACGGGTGCGATCGAAACTCAGAACGGTTCGATGATATTTCGTGATATTCGTGGAGAATTTGTCTCTATTTTTCCAGCAAAAACCTACCTCAAACTCGATGCTCTCGAACTCGGAGGAACACTGCTTCATGATGCCGATGGAGTGCTCGAAAAGGTACGTCCGAATCTCGGAAAATGGTTGCTCTCGGACTCATTCGATATAGCGAATCGTCCATCATTGATACACCCCTCAAAGCATGATGATATAGCCCAGCTCGTCATGCGAGTATATATGAATGTTTTGCAGGATTGTTTGAGTCATGGATTTGGTTCGATTAGAAAAATCCTCGTAGCCCACCCGATCCTCATCGCTGAGAGTGCAACAGGAAAACTCGTCGGTGAAAGTTATGAATATCCTGTCTCGATTACTGGATCAGGAGTGAATGAACTCGTGACTGCATTTCTCGGTCAGTACTCTGGAAGCGGTGGCATACCAGAGAGTGTTCTTGCAGATATTGCCCGAGGAACTGCGATGATTTCTGGAAGCGGTATTCTCCGAGTCCATCAGACCGATCCAGACAATTTTGGGTTTACAGGCGTGCTCCTGAGCTCGGAAAAACCCTATCATATCCACATCGATTCTCGTCCAGAACGGGTTGTATATGAAATTATGGATATGTCAGGAGGAATTACGTCCACGCTCGATCGAATCGAAAATGGAAAATTCAAATATTCTCTCCAGGTTCGTGATGGCGAAAAACAGACAGAAATAGTCCGCTACGAAGGAATGATATCGAAGGATATCCAAAATGCTACCCTCGTTCTCGATCTTGGAACAAAAACATCGACGGGGAATATGGATATCTCCTATACCAATGAGAAGGGAAATTTCTCGGGTATGATGCATATACGAGATGCTACGACTGATGTGTGAGCTCGTTTTTCTGGCGTGATGGAAGGCGATCGGCTCGCGAATTTCTCGGGAAATATCGAAAGTAACAAAAAAACTGTGAATCTCCAATTTGGAACTATGGCTGATTCGAGTTTCTCTGGATCACTCCAGGCTGCTGATATGACGATCACCGCGACCTGACATATCAGAAAAAATGATATTCTCGTCCGACTCGAATCACAAGGAATGGTGAGTACTCTGACCCATCAGAAAACAGACGACGGGAACTGGAATGGGAAATTCGAATTTCCTATCGGCAATATCACCTGGAATGGTATCACAAAAAACGAGATTCTCGAAGGAGCACATCTCCATCTTAATTCTCCAGTGAGTCGAGTAGATGTTGATCTCGAAAAATCTGGAAGCGGTGTTGAAGGGCCATTTCGTATCTCGAGTGGCGGAAGGGAAGTTCTCAGTGGTTCGATCCATATGATTTCTGTACCAAAAATTGCAAGTCTGCGCATCGATACAACACTTCCAGGAATGCTTCTTCCATCCTATTTTGGCTTTTCGAGTTTCATGGATATTCGATGGAGTTCTGATGCGAAAGTCGTAGAGCCCATTGGAGCCACCTCTCTGTTAGACATGATTTCTCTTGTAACACCTTCATCACTCCCGCTTTCGTCGAATATTGATGGAGGATCATTCCCTACTTCCTTCACTCGATCGAACGATGCTCTTCGAATCGCTCATATCAAGGAAATTTCTACATCCCTGGGTGCATATTATGCGGATAATGGAACATATCCTGATATGATCCCGAGTGGCTGTGTGACATTTGATGATCATGAATCTAACTATATGTCACGTGGAATTCCTGTCGATCCAGATCATGTGATAACCCCAGGTTGTAATGGGGATACAGGGATGACGTATGCATATCGTACATTTAGAGGTAGTGACAATGTTCCGCATATTGCACTCTCTGCCATACTTAAGGATGAAACATTATGAAATTCATTTCGTCCAATTTCTGAGTATACAGATGCTGATTTTGTGAATTTTGGTAGGACGACCCAGAAAGATACTGGAAAGTACTATATTCTTACTCAATAATTTTTTTTGATATGAAGCTTATTTCAAGACGATGATTTCTCTTTATCGAAGGTTCTGTCATGGTGCTTTTGGCAGGTATGGGAGTGATCTCTGCTGCCTTATTTCCTGCCATGACATCATATCTGACACGATCTCGTGATGCCGCCCGAATTTCTCATCTCAAAGATATTTCTACCGCACTTGGAGCCTACTATGCAGATAATGGAAAATACCCGGATACCACTCCGGGAGGATGTGTTCCATCGGATGCACTGAACTTGGGAAAATATTCGTATATGCCACGTGGAACGCCCGTTGACCCGAATCATCTCATAACTCCTGGTTGTAGTGGAGAGGGTGGAATGACCTATGCATATCGAGTACTCTCCGATGCTTCGGGGGTTCAGCATTTCGTCCTCTCGGCTCTCCTCGAAAACACTCAATCTGGGAACTCATTTCGCCCTCTCATAGAGTATAATGCTTCCGAATTTCTTTCACGAATAGGTCCAAGCCTGGTGCATGGCACATGAAAACATTATATCCTCTATCAATAATAGTTATACATACTTATATCATATCGTCTTGTGAGAGGCGATTTTTTTCTTGATAACAGTGCATTCCTCTCTATACTCCTGACATCCTTTTTCTTTTTTTATGACAAAAAAATATACCCTTCTCCTTCTGCTTCCGCTTTTGGCATCATGTAGCCCTAGCACTCAGAGTTTCGATGATCTCTATAGTGAACATATGAAGTATCAGGTTCAGAATCTGCGAACTTTTTCTGAGGTCATTGGTATCGGAAAAAAATATGCTATCGATGGTACGATGCATTTGGCGGCTGGAATACCAGGTATGATGAGTGGAAGCCTCGATAGTGAGTACCTCTCGAAGATCGATGGTCAGAGTGGAGAATTTCATCTCAAGAACTTCCAAGTAAAAACAGCATCACTGGTTTCTTCTGGTTCTATCGATGCTGCTGATATCGGAATGATTGCCAAAAAAGGAGATTCTTATTTCTTCCTGAAAGGGCTCCAGGCTACAGCCGATATGATCGATCCTTCTATGCTCTCAGTTATTCAGAAATATGAGAATACCTGGCTCTCTCTCACTCGTGCAGAGATGAATGCAAGCCTCTCTGGTGCTGATAATATGGATCGTCTCTCTTATACGGTTTCAGAAAATCTCGCGAACCTCACGCTCGATGATATCGAATCTTATCTCACGAAATACCAACTTCTTCAGTCAACGAAAGACCTCGGTATGAGTGGATCTGAACAGTCGTATGAAGTGGCTTTAGATCGAGAGAATATCGTACGTCTTGTTTCTGATTTTGGACAGCGAATTACAGGATCAGGAATGGCATCAGAGGCAAAAGATGAATTCATGAAAGAGCTCCAAAATATGGACCTCACTGGAGTACTTTCGTTTGATCCACAGGATCCTTCCGTGAGTCGATTCGTGGGGAAAATGAGCCTCTCTGGTTCTAGTGATATCACTGATGTTACATTTCGTACTTCGAAGACGGGGATACAGTTTTCTATGAAGAATGTGCGACAATCGCTTGCCATGAGTTTCGAGAAAAAAGATACTGGATATGGGTTCGAAATGGCATTCGGTCAGAATGGACAAGAACTCGCAAAGATGATAGGAAATATTGTGCGTGAAGGGGATCGTATGGCTCTGATGCAACTATCTATTTCCGCACAGGGAATGACGATTACTCTCGATCATGCGAATAATGCTGATGGATCATTTAGTGGATCAGCGAATCTCGGTGTTGGGAATGCGAGTTGGTCAGGAATGGTAGTGGATCATAAGCTTACTCGTCTCGGTCTTCATGGGGTCGCGCTCGGGAATACGCTTGCAATGGCCCTCGGAAATCCAGTGGACGATATGATCCATGGACCACTCCAGATCGAAGCGGGTGGATCGAAGGTGTTCGATGCTATGATCGGACTACGTCTCATTCCAGAACGTATTTCCTTGAATCTTGATATCAGTGCACCGGGTGCCCCAGAGACAAAAACACATTTTGAATCGGATATTGTTGCTCGAAAGAGTACCTGGAATGGTTCCGTCGAGGCTCCAACGAATACGAAGCCACTGAAATCTCTTACGGATGAGCTCGATGCGGTTGTTCCTCCTGGAATCGAACTTCCAGAGAATATCCAAGATTCTAATAATACGCTCTCAGGAGCAAATGTTCAATAATTCTTATTTATGCGAAAAACTATTATTTCTATTACGGTAATCCTTCTGATTCTCTCTATTCTCGGAACAGGAGTGCTCGTCTATGTCGAGACTTCTACTCCCGTAAGTTCAGAGGAATCTTCCCCTGCTTCATCTCTTTCGGGAGAGGCTTTATAAATCTATGCAGTATGACTAACGAAGAAAAACTCAATGACATCTATGCCATCGTCATGGCTCAAGAAAACCGAAGAAAAGCCGGAATCTACTTTAGTTTTTTTAAGTGGGTGATTATAGCGAGTATTCTCTATTTTATCATGAGTCATCCAGATGCCTTCATCGGAAAGATTATGGAAACAATGAAGCCTATCATTCTCGATCAGGTGCATACCATGATGGAGGAACAACAGTGACAACTCCAAGAAAGTCTAAAAGATATGCTTCCCGCTCAATAAAACTATTCCCTCCATTTGGAGGGTTTTTCACAACTTTTTTCTATGATTATCACGCCTCTCGGACATACCGAATTTCTCGTCGATATCGCCAATCCTGCGGGAGAAAATGTTCGCATTCTCGTCGATGCGTGGCTTTCGGATTATGCATTTGGCGATCTTATGGAACGCAGTATGAAGGTTACGCTCGATCCAGAGAAACTCGCTTCGATCGATGCGATCTACATTTCTCATTCGCACTGTGATCATCTTGATCCGTATACACTCCTTCCGCTCTATCGGGCTTGTTCTGAGAAAAAACCACTCCTGATCCTTCCGTACACGCTTCGGTATTTGTCTGGCATTTTCGCTGAATTTCTCGGAGAAGTATCGATTCACTGGCTCGAGAATCGAGAAAAATTCGTCTTTCGTGGGATCGACATTATGGGACATATGTTCGCGCAGTCGGATATCACGAATGAAGACGATGTGATGATGCTCTCGATCGCGAACGATCGCGAACTCCTATTTGCCGAGATTGATACGCTTCCAGATGAGTATGATCTCGAGGTACAAAATGAACTCTATCGGATTTTCACGAAAAAAGAATATGAGACGGTCTGCTATCTCGCGAGTCGAAATGAACTCGAATGACAGCTTCCATACTATGATATCGCTCCATCGAAGCGTCGTGCTTTCCGGGATCAGTATATCGCGAATCGAAAGGATGAGATTCGTGCGTGATACGAGAAATACGAGTACGAAGAGTATCAGGATTTCCCGAATCTTGCGACATTGCCTGGATTCGTGAAGTGATATATCGGGCAGGGGATTCGGTATCCAGAAAAATGTTCTCCATCGCTCTCTGGACTCTCGATCTGGGGACTCGATGAGATTGTGAGTCTCGAAACCGATATTGTCCGAAGTCTCGGATATGATCTCGTAGCAAAGGCGCTTCTTCCTGGTCGACAGTATCGGGTCGAGTCAGGCTCGATCGAAGCAGGACGAAAAGAATGTCCGATCGGAAGTCTCACTGTTCCACGAGAAAAAGTGAATCCCGCTGAGGCAGAAGAACGCTCGTATATCCTCACTCCGATGTTTCCACGAACCCTCTCTTCGGATGAGATCATCACGGGGAAACAAAATATTCTCGATGCACTCAATCATCGATTCCTCCCGTACTGGTCGGCTTCTCCTGTGGCGAGTTTGCGGGATGCACTTCTAAAAAATAAAGACGGAGCCTATCGGATCAGCTTTTCTCTCGCGGATAACACTCTCTCACCGATTATTTTCGAATTTTCTCTCGGATCATGTGGATTTCAGGAGGTGGAATATCAGGCAGGGCTGAAGTTCGATGAGATGTATTTTTTCACGGATATTCTCGACTTTCTCGGTGGGAAGCTCGAACTCTACTCGAACTTCTGGCATAAGCTCGATCCGAAAAAAATATACCGCCTCTGGACGTGTCTCGGCGCGAATTTTATGAATCATGATATCCTCGAGAAAAAGTATCGATACCACTTCGAGCGGGAAAAATCAGGACTTTCTTCGGATGACTTCGTGGAAGGAATAGTAAAAAATTTGATTTCCTAAGAAATAGGATATACTACCCGTGACCTCGAAAGAGGACTGGTTAAGAAGGTAAAAAAACCTCCTAAGAAAAATCCCCGCTGTAACGGGGATTTTTCATTTTTGAATGATGAAAAATAAAATCAAAAACAAGGAAATATATTCAAAATGCGAAGAAGTTGAGAAAAATATATAAATCGGTATTCTCTACACCATCCTCCATTTTTCCTATGTCATTCCATTATTCTGCCTTTATTGCTTTTTGTCTGTTTGGTGCGATTCTTTCGGTCATTCGAGTATTTCTCGCGGGTTCGACGGAACTCGGTGGACTCGTCTGGAACCTCATCCTCGCGCTGATTCCATATTTTTTTTCACTTCTTGCGGTGAGAAATTCGGGGTGGTGGAAGTATATATTTCTCTTTCTCTGGCTTCTCTTTTTTCCGAATAGTCTCTACATCTGGACGGATTTTATCCATCTCGGGAAGGATGGGGCGATGCTCCATTTCGACATTGTCTATATTGGGGTGATGGCGATTGCGGGATTGATTTCTGGATTTGCTTCGCTGGAAATGTTGCATACCTATTGGAACCGTCATTACCACCGTACGAAGGCATGGATCCTGATTTCACTCGTAATGATAGTTTCGCTGTTTGGGGTGTATCTTGGGCGATTTTTGCGATTTAATTCGTGGGATATCGTTCATGAACCAATGAATCTTATCCGAGAAATTATATCACTCCTTCTCCATCCGAATACGCCCGTTTCGATCGGTGATCCACTGAGAACCGCGGGTCACTATCTGTATGCGGGGGGTTCGATGAATGTATATGGATTTATAGCGCTCTATTTCGGATTTTATATGCTTCTTTATGTCTTTCTCTACCATGTGAGAAGTAGTTCTCGATAGCCGAGTTTTTTAGAATGATATTTTTCTTGAATGCTGATTATTTTTTGGGTAGCATCAATATTTTTACATACATCTGACTGTACTATTTTTTCTATCTTCTTTTCTAGATACTCTATATTAATATATGCTATTTCTTTTTCATACTTGAATGGTTCTACGAATGCTTCTGTAAATACTCATAGTGAATGAATATAGAGTCATGTTTTTTCATGAAGAAAGTTTCTTTGTCGACGAATCTGATAATTTACTCTTTTTAGATAGAGTCCGTATGGGAATCGAGCATAGGATTTTGTTTCGATAGCTATCACGATTCGATTATCATATACGATGATATGGTCAATATTCTCATGTCATATAAATACATCATGAAATACATAAAATTTACCATTTTGAGAAGCAAGTTTGTTTAGAGTTTCAGCTACTTGTATCTCTCAGAAT
>CAZDFE010000019.1:0-10306 GCA_964504755.1 uncultured Candidatus Peribacteria bacterium | reverse complement strand
AATATCGCCAGCCCTGATCTATAGTCAGATTGCACAATCCATGAACGGGATGACGGTATGATCTATCGAAGATAATGGAGAAGATATGAATATTGTACTCAAATCGAGTCAATTCATCGAAGAGGTACGCCCAGAAGATATACAAAATATTCCGCTCACCATCGGAGCTACCACATATCGAATTGGTGATTTTATTAATACAAAAATAACGAATGCAACCGCCTCTGTCTCCCGAGAAGATGGAAAAATACAGATTACCGTAGATGCAGATCTTGAGGCAGGAGTAGATAGTGTGAGTGTCGGGAAACAATTCGAAACATTTGCTACAAAATATACATTTCCTACTGGTATTTCCTATGCGAAATGAGGAGAAAACGAAGAAAATAGTGAGCTTATTATCGCCATTCTCTCTGCATTCTTCATCGCTATTATTGTTATATTTGCGATTCTTACCCTCCAGTTTAATAGCTTTTCTCAGCCACTTGTGATTATCTATTCGGTAGTAATGTCACTTCCACTCGTGATGGTCGGACTCTATATTACGGATAATCCTTTTTCACTCTCTTTTGGGATTGGATTCATCGCCTTTACGGGTATTGCTGTGAATCACGGAATCATTCTGATCGATGCTATTAATCAGAATCTCAAGAAAGGAATGACTGGATTTACTGCTCTGATCGAAGCGGGATCGAGTCGTCTCGAACCAATGGCACTCACTACCTTTACGACCGTTCTCGGAATACTACCGATTGCCCTACGAGACAAGTTCTGGTCAGGAATGGGATTTACGATTATTTTTGGTATTATTGCTGCTTCGACACTCACGCTCTTTGTTGTTAAGTGAATTTATTATGAGATATATCTTAATACCGATGAAAGCTTCCTCACTCGATGGAGACGAAACATTCAGAAAATACTGAGCATCTCTTACTGGAAAAAAAGGAAAAAAGTATAATAATACCCCATCCATACCATATACGTCATAACTCTAAAATACAGGGGGATTAGCCCCTGTATTTTCCACTCTCGAAATTATTATTTGATACTCCATGCTACTTTCATCATATGTTTCTTATTCTTACTACCGCATTTCTCGATATCCTTGGACTATCCCTATTTCTTCCGATGCTTCCG
The DNA here is from genome assembly GCA_964504755.1 of uncultured Candidatus Peribacteria bacterium. Classification (GTDB taxonomy): domain Bacteria; phylum Patescibacteriota; class Gracilibacteria; order BD1-5; family UBA2023; genus CAZDFE01. The sequence goes on along the minus strand of CAZDFE010000019.1, from coordinate 9,172 downwards.
AGTATTATTGCCAGTTTTGGAGTCAATCCTTCATGGACGGGCTACACACAGGCTGTCTATGCGATCGGAATGTTTATTGGTGGCCTTTTCTTCGGACGACTTTCAGATACGTATGGAAGAAAAAAAATACTCTGTTACACCAGTATCATCAATCTTGTGAGCTATATTATTATGCTAATAAGCATATGGAATCTGACGATTCATCCTTCTACAATCATTCTAGGGGCAACAGAAGGAGGAACTATCTCACTCGAGCATTTCTTAAGCATATTCGAAGGACTCACTCCTGGATTCCTCTTATTTCTCTGAGCTCGAATCATCGGAGGACTATGAGGAGCTGGATTTGGGGTAATTCAGGCCTATATTTCCGATATTTCTTCACCCGAACAAAAGACGAAAAATATGGGAATGATGGGAGCAGCCTTCGGACTTGCGTTTCTCATAGGCCCAGCTCTTGGTGGACTCCTCTCGCAGATTACAAGCATTCATACGATTGTGATTCTCTGTATTATCGTTATTCTCATCAACGTACTCTCGATATTTTTTGCACTCAAAGAACCTAAAAAACATATTCACACCGAAGAGTTCCATCTGAAGGATTTTCATTTTTCTCATACCATCATTCTCCTACTTGGACTCTCATTTGGAGCTACACTCGCTTTTGCTGCAATTCAATCCATGTCGAGTCAGTTCTATTCGGATCGATTTCATTTTAGCCCCACACAGATCGGATACACGATGGCAATGGTTGGCTTTATCGCCGTTATCTATCAGGGCTGGATCGTGAAGTATATTCGAGTACACCTCGATGAGGTTACGATGATTCGTGTTGCATTTTTTCTCCTCACATTAGCATTTATCGGATTTTCCCTCAATACGAGTCCATATCTCCTGTTTTTCTGGGTAGCCCTATTTCCACTCGGAATGGGATCATTTCAACCCTCGATCGGTTCTCTTATCGCACAAAATGCGGGCAAAGAAGTCGGAAAGGTAATGGGATACAATACCTCGATTCAGAGCATCGGACAGATTATAGGACCAATCATCGCAGGTATGCTCTATGTTCCAGGAAGTGGCCTTCCATTTCTCGTTTCGGCATGATGCTTTGCTCTCCTCTTTTTTCTTGCTTTTTGGACAGAAAAAAAGAAAATCTAAGGCGTATTTCATTGATTTTTATCCTATCGTTCTTGTATGAAATCTATTCTTTTTTTCTTCTCGATTTTCTTCCTTATCGGATGTACCCTGTGAAATGAAAATACTCCAAGCGCAGGAGCGAATCTCTCAGGAGAAATAAATATGAACCGTACATCAAACGAGGACTACACTATTGATTCCGTTGATACGGCCTTCAAGCTCCTTGGACCCGATCATGCGATCGAAGTGGGAGGAGTTCCAGATCCGAAAGTTGCTGGCATTACCTGCTTCTATAGTCGCGCGAAAAAAGGAGGAATTACAGGAGGGCTCGGACTCGCTACCGATACGAGCGATGCATCCGTCTCCTGTCGACAAACAGGCCCCATCAGTTTCATCAAACCGATAAAAAAGACTGAAGAAATCTGGAATGAGAGCACGAGTATCTTATTTAAAAAAATACGAATCGTTCGATTCTATGATGTTCGATCTAATAGCCTCATCTATCTCGTATATTCGGATAAGCTCATCGATGGCTCACCGAAAAATTCGATCTCGGCAGTGGCGCTCGAAGGCAGAGTGCCAAATATCGAAAAATAAAGTTGCACTTTTCTGAAAAAATATATACTTTATAAAATAAATCAAAATATTATGTTTTCTGGGATTATCGAACATACGGCAAAAATCATGAATATCCACGATGGAACATTCACAGTAGAGAATACATTCTGAGAAATCCTGACCGAAGGGCAGAGTGTCGCTCATGATGGAGCCTGTATGACGATCACTCGATGCGATGAGAAAACATATGATTTCTTCGTCATGCATGAGAGTCTCGATGTGACTCATTTCTCTAGTAAAAAAGTAGGAGATACCTTCAATGTCGAACGCAGTCTACGAGTAGGGGATCGCATCGATGGACACTTCGTAAGTGGACATATCGACACGATGGGAATAGTTGGAAATATCGAACTCATTCCTGATGGATCAAAAATCGTGGAAGTTGAGTTCGAAACGCAATACAATACATATATCATCCGAAAAGGAAGTATCACGATCAATGGTGTAAGCCTCACGATCGTCGAAGCAGGCGATGGATATCTGAGTGTTTCCTTGATTCCTCTCACACAATCCATGACGAATCTCGGAACACTGAATGTTGGCGACACGGTCAATCTGGAATTCGATACCATGGCAAAATACGTACAAAAAATGCTCTCCGGCTCGGAATTACAAGGTTCATAATGATTCTATTATTTATTTTTCTCTATGTCACACTATCAGTCCGTACTCCGAAATACCGATCTCCTCGATAAAACTATCCGCATCGCTCTGGTGGTCGGCGAGTTCAATCTCGAATACACAGGAAAGCTCGAACAGTTGAATCGAGAATTCCTAGAGGCACAAGGTTTTTCGAATGTAGAATCCTACTTTGTTCCGGGTGCTTTCGAGATTCCTGGATTTGCAAAAAAACTCATCGAAACGAGAAAATATGATCTTATTATCTCGATTGGGGTCGTGATTCGGGGGGATACACCTCATTTCGACTATGTGTGTAATGAAACCGCTCGTGGCATCATGAAATTGAATACTACCTACGATACTCCGATTATTTTCGGCATTCTTACCTGTAATACGGAAGAACAGGTAATCGAACGCATGGGTCATGGATTCGCTGTTTCTGGACTCAATCTGCTCACAGAACTCAAAAAAATATAGCATAAATATGGATAAACTTACTCTCAGTGGAACCGTTATTCATGGGAAAAAACTCGGTCGAACGATCGGATTTCCGACCGCAAATATCGATATTTCGAAAACACCTCTTTCTCCAGGAACCTATGGATTCAAGACCACTATCGATAGCAAAACATACTATGGAATTGGGGCTTATCTCGATGGAACTATCACTTTTGAGGCTCATATTTTCGAGTTTTCTGATGATCTCTATGAGAAACATCTCGACATCACGCTCCTAATAAAAATACGCGATAATAAACGATTCGAATCTTTCGAAAAACTCAAAGAACAAATCGAAATCGATAAGAACGTTATGATCGAATATATAAAAACACTCTAGTACCAGAGTGTTTTTATTTCTTGAGTGCTTGTTGTTCTTGGAGCTGATTCAGATATTCTCGCAGGAGAATCGGATTTTTCACATGTTCGAGCAGCGTATGATTCGAGATTTGTCATTCTTTATGGAGATCGATCAGCGCATGTTGCATCATTACCTGTCATTCCTGACGTCCTGTTTCCATCACCGAATAGAGATGACTAATATTTCCTTCCATGATAATATTACGAGAAGCATCCGTATTGATAAATACTTCTCGTGCTACCACATTTCCTCCACCTTCTTTTTTCGGAAGGATAATCTGCCCAATAATAGATACCAGCACGAGTGCGAGCTGGATACGAATCTGCGACTGCATCCCCGCAGGGAAAGCATAGATGAGTCGATCAAATGCCTGAACCACATCGTTCGTATGGAGCGTCGAAATGACGAGGTGCCCCGTTTCTGCCAGAGTCAATACTGCAGAAATGGTTTCCTGATCGCGCATTTCCCCTACAACGATCACATCCGGATCTTCTCGCATCGCATCACGAATCGCCTGTTCGAATGTGGAAACATGACGTCCTACCTGTTTCTGATGAATGAGGCTCAGGTCATTTTTTATGATATACTCGACGGGGTCTTCGATCGTGATAATGTGTTTATGATGGTGCTTATTTAGATAGTCGATCATCGCGATCACAGACGTTGTCTTTCCGCTTCCAGTTCCACCCGTCACGAGGATGAGTCCACGATCACGATTCAGAAGACGAAGAACATTCGGCGTGAGACCCACCGATTCAGCGGTGGGAATATTTTTCTTAATGGTTCGCATCGCCATAGCCACTCCTTCATTATTCTTCGACACATTCGCTCGAAATCGGGTTCCCTGATACTCGTAGATAAAATTTATTCCCGTAGCGATGGTATTGATTTTTTCGATTGTGAGATCTGGATTCATAAAGAGAATGATGTGGATCACTTCTTCATGACTTAATTTCCCGAATGATTTCGTCGGTTCTACATTTCGATTCGCCATGCGAATAAATGGAAATTCCCCACTCCCAATATGAAGATCAGTAATATTATTTTTTATTACCTCTTCTATAAGTTGAGTAAATTTCAATTGGAGAGATGTCTGGTATTCAGAAGTCATAAAAAAACTATATACGGTACTCTATCATAAAAATCGGGAAAATACAAAAATCATAAAAATAATTGGGAATCTCAGGAAAATACATAGGATACCAGCATGAATAACTGAAATTTTGCACTCGTATTCTGAGGAGGTGCGGCTCGTGGCATGGCGCATATCGGAGTCATACAACGACTCGAAGAACACGAGAAAACCCCATCGATCATTACTGGAACGAGTATTGGAGCGGTCATTGGGGCTTTTTATGCCTGTGGATATACGAGCAGCGAGATGAAGAAAATCGCCACCGAATTTAATATGCTCACGCTTATCGATTTTGATCTTACGCATGGCATCATGAAAGGAAAAAAAATTTTACGCTTCCTCCAAAAGTACCTCTGAGAAACCACCTTCGCAGAAACCAAAATCAAGCTCATAATCGTCGCAACCGATATCGATACGGGAGAGAAAATTATTTTTACTGAAGGGCGTATCATCGATGCGATTCGTGCTTCGATCAGCATTCCTGGAGTATTTGCACCCTATAAACATGACGGAAGAAAGCTCGTCGATGGCGGACTTACCGAAAATCTTCCGATCGAAGTTCTCCCAAAAGAAATCGATGTCATCGCTATTTCTGTACAACTTCCCATACAGAACAACAGAAAAAGATGATCGAATTTTTTCTTTCCGAATGGAACCGTGCTTACCAACTCATTTCAGATACTTAGGAAAACTATTGGCATCATGATAACTCAAAATGAGCTTCGATCCCTCGCATCACGTGAGAATATCATGCTCATCCGTCCGGAACGAGAAGATATCGATTATTACGATTTCAAGAAAATACAACCTATGATCGAAGCAGGACATAAGGCGGCATCTATAATTTTTTAGAATTATTCCTGATCGAATGGGAGTGCTTCAATAAGTATATTTTTATAAAACCACTCCGCAAATCGTTCATATGGAGGTACTGCATCTTCCCATTCACTAAAACCAAATTGTTTTGCGATAGGATATAGTTCATGTAAATATCCATCAAATGATTCAGGAAGATTTAAATCAGATGGTTGCAATCATTTTTCTGATACAGAGCTATACCACCGATTTCGTAGAACGAAAAATTGTTTTTCACGAGAAAGGGGAATGATTTTTGGATCAGAAAAAGAAGCGAGTACCTCATAAATACGCCAGGATATCTGCCATTGGACACATCATCGAGCCATCTCATTGATACTACATTCATCTGCGAGTACCGTATAGGCAGTATTTTCAATATGTTTCTCATATTTTTCTTTTATCCAAGCAAAAAAACGAAATGCCCCAGGAAGAAATTCATTCACATCATAGAAATGAAAATACTCAGCCAAATGTCGACTATCTTCTAATGTTCACGTTTTTTTCTGAAGGAGTGCTCGGACTGATGCAAAAAAGAATCGAATATCTACGTCTGGGGATGCAACCTGGAAGGCGTGGAGGATTTCACATCGAAATACATCGGTTCTCCCAAATTCTTGAGTATCAGAAATAAAAAAACACTGAAGCATTTTTTGGAGTTCAAAAAATGCTGAATCATACATTTTATCTGATTCATTCGGTCATCTAACATTAGCATTATGAGCATCAGGATATCAGAGCAAATCAAATATGAGATTAGAGAATATGAGAATCTATATATTATTTTTATGCATCAGATTGCATGCTTTCGAGTATAACCTGAAACATCTCTCGTCCCACTTCAACATCATGAAGCAGGAGAATACCGAGTTCGACATTGATCCGTTTCAGGATATTTTCTCGGATCGCACTCTCTTCGAGAGCCGAAAGGCGAGTAACGAATGCTTCGACAAATACAGGATCGGGTTGGTATTTTTCGCAGAATCGATCCCAATTCGGAAGAGCCAGATGAAGCGTAACGGTATCCATACTATGAAAATTTAGAGAAATGAAAGGGGATCAGCAATTTTTTCACGAGCGAGCTCTTGCTCTTGTTCTTTTTTTCGTATCGCTTCGAGCTTTCGCTTCTGGTCATACTCGATGGCAGCCACCATATCGGCATCTTTTTTTGCCTGCTCGATCGATTCCTGTTGTTTTCGTGCTTGCTCTTTCTGATATGCATCATCGATCATCGCATTGATCCGAACGAACGTTTCTTGGATTTGACGTTTTCGTTCATCTTCTGCCTTGGTATGAATCATGAGAATCCGATCGAGATACTGATCCCAGTGATCGATAATATCGATCTGACGATCTGGTTGTAATCTCGAAAAGATAAGTGCCAGATTGTACTTATCTTCATCAGAAAGAGGTGTGGCAGCGAGAAGGGAAGTGAACTTATAGTTTTCCATTATGCGAGAACTGAGGTATATGCTGCTTGTTTTTGTCATTCTACCACTCCGAGCGACTGCCTGAGTCCTTCGAATTGTGCGAGAATCAAAGCCCGGACTTCTGGTGGTAGTTCAGAGAAGCGATCCATCTGTTCTTTCGGAAATTTGGGCATTCACAATAATTCCCCACCCTCAGTCAATGATTGTACATTTGGTAGTTTTTCTTTTGACTCAAGATGTCATCCTCCTTCGAATGAACTCATATTCGAATAATTATTTCCCTGATTCTACCATAAACTCCCGAGAAAAAGCAAATACCACGAGAAAGTTTCTTTCATTTTATGCGAAGTTTCCTATACTACAGAAAAATTCACTCGAAATTTCCATGAAACTCACCGAAATATTCTCGATCCACAACCTCATGCAGTCAGGACTTGTATTTTTTACAATCGGGGGACTGATCCTCATTTCCCTGAAACTCCCTGCATATGGACTCATCATGAATCTGATTTCTCAGATATTCTGGCTCCATGCTTCGTACTCTGCTTGGAAAAATGCAGGGCAAATCGGGATTTTTATCAATACTATTATTTTCTCGATTATCACGGCGTTTGGAGTCGTGAACTATTGGTTTTTATAATTTCGCACTGAACCTATGCATTTCGCCATCGGAACAAAAAATATACCAAAATCATCTGCCATCGAACATGTACTTGCTACATCTCCCTATACGAGTGGTGCTACTTTTTCGAATCATACGGTGGCATCATGAGTTCCTGATATGCCCACGACCCTCGAAGAGCTCAGAACAGGAGCAAAAAATCGAGCGATTCACACACGTCGAGAATATCCTCAGGCTGACTATTTCGTGGGTATGGAAGGTGGCGTATATCAGGATTATGAATGAGAAACCTACTGGCTTCTCGGAATCGTGTATATAGAAAATCAGGAAGGGGAAGGGCACTACGGATATTCCTGTCATCTCGAAGTACCGAAAGCCGTGGTGGATGGACTCTTCGATGGAAGAGGGCGAGACCTCGAACAGGTCGTACACGCACTCGGTGGAGAGGTAAATATCGGAGATAAGCAAGGTTCTTTCCATGCTTGGACAGATGGTATGCTCACGAGACGAGATCAGTTCATCATGGCAACTCAGTGTGCGATTGCTCCATTTTTTAATGAATTTTATCAGAAATAATCATGCCAAAAATCATTGTTACTCCCGGAAACACTTATGCTGACATTGATGGGCTCGCGTGTGCGATTGCCTATGCAGAACTTCTGAGGCATGAATGAAAGAATGCGACTGCCGTATGTCCTGGAAATCTGAATGAGAGTGTTCCGCCATTTCTGAAAAAGATAGCAAAGAACTATTCGTCAGAAAATACCCATGGAAACTCCTATGTATTCGTAGATACTTCGGATATTGCCCTGATATCTCGCTGTAGTGATATCGAGAAAGTGGTAGAAATCTACGATCGCCATTTCTCGGATATGGATTTCTGGAAAGAGAGACTGTGAGAAGATGCGATTAGAGCCTATTGATACTGCCACGACCCTCATCTATGAAGCCTGGAAACTCCGAGATCATCCAGAGAATATGTCGAAAGAATCAGCCACACTTCTCGCTCATGCGACCCTCTGTGCTTTGGTACCGCATTTTAGTAAATTCTATAGATAGTATGCCAGAAATGATAAAAATCTATATCCGTGAGAATCCTGGAAAAGCTACTCCCGTCGAGAGGGCAACTTTTTATCGTGAAGAAATCGCGCGTTCACAAGCAGGACTAAGAGTCGAGAGATTTGTCGAAGTTATTTATGTATTTATATTTACGGAAGTGGGTGAGCTCATTATCCAGAAGCGATCGAAAGAAAAATGACACAATGCAAACCTCCTCGATAAATCGATCGGAGGACATGTCCAACATGGTGACAGTCCGAACCTTACGGCGATGATAGAGACGATACAAGAGCTCCAGGTTCCATCTATTGTCCTCGAGAATCACACTGATTTTATGAGGACATTCGATATACTCTCTGAGTATATATATACGAGCGCACTTCTAGAATACATAACGAGCGAATACATAGAATCCAAAAAAATTATTGACTGAAAAGAAGTGATTATCTGAAACTTGGCACATGTGTATTTCGGTATATATGGCTGACCTGTGAAAAATATCGATAGAGAAGCAAAATGAATACTCTATTATACGATCGATGATCTGACCGCTGAAATCACTCTCCATCCGACTATTTTTAGTCATGATCTCTCGGATATGCTCGTTCGATATGGTGATCAGATGAGGGCATTTCTTTCGAAAATATGACACTAAAATAAATGAAGATAAGCTATATCTTCTGGTACATTGATAGGATCGCGCAGAGCTGCGGAGTATGTCACAAATCATTCTATTTACCTTATTAACATATATTTCATATGTGGAAAGAAACTGGCACCATAAACATTCTCGCAAGTGGAAATATCCTCGAGCTCTACCAAAAAGAATGGGAAATAGC
>CAZDFE010000018.1:0-10385 GCA_964504755.1 uncultured Candidatus Peribacteria bacterium | reverse complement strand
TAAACTGAGGTCGGACCTGCTCACGACAGAAGACATCAAAAGCAAGCTTCACAAGTTCTTCTTCGGTCTTGGTTTCGATCGTAGTATCTGAGTATACTGATTCGCCTGTTCTATAGTCAATATCTACAAGAATCCGACCATCTACGATGAGATTATTTCGGATAGCGATATCCTCAGTTTTTACTCATTTTGCTCTAAGTTTCTCCAGATTTGTATCCAAAATATTTTCTTTCTTTCAATCAATAGAAGAAAGAAAAGTATCTGTAAGGATTCCATAAAATGAGTATCCAAGATCATTGTATTCTGTTCTTCTTAGGTACTCACTCGGAAGTTCTATTTCTTTATAGTCATCTCTTCTTTTTGCGAATTTATCCTTGATTAGATTCTTGGCAAGTTCATGGATACCTATATTCGCTCGCTCAAGATCAGTATAGACATATGCTATATTGAGACTATTTTCTTCATAGTGCTTGAGTTCTGGCATTCGGAGTATTCGTCCCACTGTCTGTATCTCAAAAGTTACTGATCCAATCTCACGAAACATCACGAGAATCTGGGCTCTCGGACAATCCCAACCAGTCGCAATCGCTTGCTTGAATATGAGGACTTCCACAGGACTATCATATTTTTCTATATCTTCGAGATTTTGCTTATCTTCAGAAAGCCAGATAGCGAGCTTCTTATTGGCAAAATTGATACCAAATTCTTTATCCAGAAGTTGTATAGTTCGAGTAAGTTTTGTTTTATCCAATTCAGTTGTAGATTTTGACTCACTGGGAAGCTGTATGAGAACAAGAGGACGAACAGGAGATCCAATACTCTCATAGGTATTTCTCAGTTCAAGAGATTTCTTCAAGGCTTCATCGATGACAAATTTATCTGTTTCGGATATATCTCGAACATCTCATAATCCTGGATTGATAACCACTTCTTTCTTTATCATCCCTGCTTCAATCACTTCTTCAATCTTTGTTTCTATCTTTGCATCATAATCAACACTATCTGGAGTAGCAGATACTTCAATCTGGATCTTTGGCTTTATATAGTTCATTATAAGCTCCTGAGCCTTTGGAGTAGCAAGAGATCTTTGGCTCTCGTCAATAATGAGAATAATTCCTCTCCCTGCATCGTGTGTATTCGATAGATAGGTAGGAAGATTTTCATCTCTCTCATTTTCTTTCATAGCGAGTACCTTCCATTCTCCCGTTGCTCGATCTACAGACTTTATAGACTCCCAGTTTATAAAAAGTATCTCATTTTTCTTGAGTTCTCGATCAGTAATATCTGAAAGCTCAGAAAAATGAAGTGCCGATCCTGCAAGATTCTTCTCAAAACTCTTCTTCGATTGACGAGAGAGATCATTTACAGAAATCCATACAAAGGCATATTCTTCACGAGTAGGAGTATCTGCAAGTCGTCTCAGATACTCTTGCATCATCACAGTCTTTCCGCTTCCTGTAGGAGCTTTAAATACGATAGATTTTGATCCACTTTCAGATACAAGTCTGAGAGTAGTGGAAATGAGTTCTTGAACTCGTTTTTCTTGGTAGTTTTTGAGAAGCATAATTTGAAATGATTAGAATCCGAAGATTTTTTTATAGGTTTCGAGTACTTCATCAGGAATCGTTTCGATACGAATACGGTCTGAGAGATGAGCAAGTTCTTCCTCAAAAATCTCTCATCCCATTGAAAAGATATAAACTACAATTTCCTTATGTATTTCTGAATTAGCATTTTCAAGAATGACTTCTCTTTCTCTCAAAAACTCGAACCACTTTTTGAATGTTTCAATCTCATAAGGATGATACATTACAACCAGAAGTTTTTCAATATTTTGAAATACTCTGAAATATTCACTTTCTCATTCCCATCCTCCATTCGATCCATTCTTCGATAACGGAAACTGTAAGAATGTATTTTCTCGGACTTGGAGCATATCAGTACATCGTCCCATAAATTTCCCCCTGAGATCATCAATAGATTTATCTACTCAGATAAAATCAGTTCGATAATACCTCAGATTTGCAGGTATACCCTCTACATCAGCATATCCCTTGATAACATTGTGAATACGAGGATAGGTTACTTCTTCCGCTATCTTATTCTCATTGTTCGTACAGAGGATAAATTGTCTTTTTCATCCATCTTCTTTGTTCAGCTCAAGAACAGCGTGTCAGGTTGTACCAGATCAAGCAAAGAAGTCGAGGATAATAGCATTTTGCTTATTATGTATAATTGCAGAAATACACTCTTTCACTAAATAAAGTGATTTTGGAAAAGGAAATGGTACTCATAAGACCTTCCCAAGAAGTTGAGTGCCATAGATATTGGCATTATATTTTCAATCATCCCAAACAGTCTTATAATTAAATGCTACTTTCGTTCTAATTATGTCCCAAGCTTTCCTTTTATTATTCCATTCTGGTCTCAACTCTGATTTGATTGATTCTACTGTTTGACGAGCAAATACCCATTTTCTTTCATATCATTGAGGATCTATAGGATATACTTCAATTACTCAATCAATCCTTTCAATATTTACACCCGAAGGATGAAAATTATCATCACATACATCGCCAAAACCAATAACATTACCATCTTTTATAAAAATCGGATAGAAACAATTTTTGGCGTCAATACGAAGATGATTACCCTTTGATACGTCTCGAAGAGGTCTAACATCAGCATCTTCTATATTTCTTTCACATAAACTAATCTTTTTATCTCACTTTGGGTAAACAAAAAGTGCAAACTCATTATTTCTTGAAAAGTTCTTTCATTGAACTCAACATGGATTATGGATAACTGTAACACAAGTAATCTCAAAATCTGGAAATAACTCTTGTAATAAAAGTGTAATTGTGGCAACTTCATTTTCATCAATAGCAAGTATTAGAGATCATTCTGGCTTCAGCAATCTCTTTGCAATCAATAATCGATTATTCATCATTGAAAGCCATTTACTATGCCTAAATGTATCATTACTATCTACATAATCATTGTTATATTTCCAATCTGTAGCACCTGTGTTATATGGGGGATCTATATAAATCACATCTACTTTTTTCTCGTGCGTATATGTCAGTACTGAGAGTGCGTGATAATTATCTCATTCAATCAATATATGAGTAAGATCATCTCATCAATCAATTATTCTCTTTGAACCATCTTCTATAAGTATAGGAAGTTCATTCTTGCATTTTTCTACAACATCCTCGGGCTTATCTTCCCAGACAAGTCCATATCGCTTTGACTTCTTGAGTCTTCGAAGCTCGGCTTCTAATTCTTGAATTCTTTTAATATATACATTATCCTTATTTTCACTCAATAAATGGATAAGAGACTTCAGTTCGTTTACAGTTTGTCACTGGATTTGATAAAGACTTTGGTGAAGATCAGACATAATAAAAGGCAATCAAGAATTAGATTGCCCAAGTTTTTTTGGTTTGATTTGTAGCAAAACAAAATGGACGACACAATGCCCAAGAGTTTTGCTACAAACATCGAGTTTCTCGTTTCCAAAAAGGACGACAAGATATGACGGCATTATGCCGTCCATATTATCAGGAAACGAAAAAATCGAGTAAAAAACTCGGGTGTTTGTAGCCCGAGTAATATATAGAAATATCAACTTTTGGCAAGTAATTGCCGTTTATTAAGGTTGCTCTATAAGAGATATAATGTCTGTCTTTTTAAACCTCCTGTCCTTACGATTTCAGATTCGGACCGTTTGTATTTTCCCGTCCTTTTCCCAATTCCTCAGAGTATTCGTATGACATCCGAGTATTCTCGATGCTTGTCATATAGTGAGGAGGTCCGGGAGTTCTTCTATAGGCTTGATAATATATTTTGGCATAATTCAGTTAACAAAACTTGCCAGAAAGTATATGCAGGATATAATCTGAGGCAAATTAAAATTACGATTATGCAAAAGGTTGAATCAGAATGTGTCTGATATACTGGATTTTTGGATGGTTTTATCTGTTTTGAGATATTGGAATACTTGAATGAGCCGGATTGAACAATAAATCAATATATACTTCTCAATCATTTATATTTGTTTAAGAAACTTTTTAATGTACATCTACAGTGCGATGTGCTAATAGGATTAGGACTGAAATGAATAATTGATAAGATCATCATAAATAAAGTGGATGATTCGGGAAATAAGAAGGAACTGATTATAGACAACCACCTTGATTATAAGAATGAATCAGGGGTCATAGATGAGTTCAGAGAAGAATATCTATCAAGACAAACTGGTATAATTTATGCGAGACCTGAAAGGATAATTGAACATCTCAATCTATGTATGAGAGCCTGGAGAGCAGATAGTTATTTCAATCACATTTGATCTTCAATAAATCAATATATAGCCCAAAAACAAGAAGAAATAATCTTGAAAAAATTCCAGCTACTAAAGGAGGAATGAATGAACATGAAAAATTATGTATTAAATCTTAGATCCTTCTATGATAATGGAGAATTGATAGATTGGCTGGATCTACTCACATGAGAAGAGCCAACAGTTGCACTAAATCCATTTATGGCACTATGGTCACTTCAAGATCGCTGAAAGATACAAGTAATTTTTGGTGGAGTTAGCTTATTCGTAGGAGAAGAGCCAATATACAGAATTAAAATGCTCGATGGCATAAAGAATCAGATAGATATTTTTCTCGATAAAATCAGACATTTACATTACCTCGCAAACGAAGGAGTTCTTGAAACAAGGAAAGAACAAGATTTAATAGCAGAAATAAGAAATTTTCCGTATGAAACGATCTTAGATAATGAAATACTGCTTCTTAAGATTAAGAAGTTAAAAGCTCACCCTCAAACTATATGGGCCTCACATAGTTCAAGAGGATATAGTAAAGCAGTGAATCAATATATTCAGGATTGGGAATGATTGTTTTTAGAATATAGCTGAGAAAAAGATGTAACAACAAAAAGTAGTAGTCAACAACAAATAAAGACCGATTGAATAGAAAATCAGACTGTGGGTATTGATAAAATATCAGTGAATATAATCCCCGTATCAAACAATATAATCAAAATAACTCCAAATATAAGTTATGATCAGAGTAATCAAGAGTTTATTAACCCAAAAAATCAAAAAAGATATTCACTAAAAGAAGAATATTCAAGACAAATTATCGAGCTACTAATAGTCAATAATAAACAAAAAGTTATAGATTTTGTAAAAGATAATCCTCTTATCAACTCAAAATATAAACAGTGAAAGATGTGATGATGAAAGTGGGATGGAATGCATTCATTTCTCCAGTCAAAAATTAAGAATATGCATGAAAAAATATATAATCATTTGGAAATTGATACTGATTTAAGATCAAGATTCATAACTTGTGACAAAGAAAACATAGCGATAAAGATTCCGCATAAATAAAGCTATGCCGAAAAGTAATCGCGATAAATAGCGGAAAACCGCGGAGCCATAATTGGCTCTTTTTTATTGTTTTGATACCGTATTTGTGTGACCTGGCCAGGAAACAAAATTTCCTATCACATAAATTTATTACCATGAACCAACCACCCAATTTCACAACGAGCGATCTCGCACTGAGTACTGCTCTCGTATGCTTCAGACATCCGCTCACCGGAGTATCCAAAGAAGGATCCAAATGAACTTTTGAGTTCCAAAACACTCTCGAACTCCAGAATGATGTGAAGAGGTTTTTCGACTATGAACTCCTCATAGAGCCGATGGACTACTTCAACACTCTAAAGACCCTCAAAACCAGACTCTATAACCACTCGGATATATGATAACAGATGAAGAAGTCAAAGCATATCAGAGCATCTACAAAAAAGTCTATCAGAAAGAAATCAGTATCGAAGATGCTCGTGAGCAAGGGATCAAGCTCATCGTTTTTCTGGAAGCAATTTTCAAACCTACCCCTTAAATTACTTATACTATTATGATTACTCAAACTACTATCGAGAGCTATCTCTCACACAAGTGAATCCATCACTACCGTTCCGGCAAAGAAATCGTCGCACACTGTGTATTCAATGACTGTGATACAGACAGTCACGGGAAAGAGGCTCATCTCTATATTGATAGCACTACATGATGCTATCAATGCAAGAAATGCCTCGAGCAATGAAACTGGATTACACTCCTGAAACATCTTGGTGACGACCCAGGAGAATATCCTCTTGAATGATACAATTCTCCGGAAAAACCGGACTTTTCCGAACCGATAAAAAAGAAAATAGTTGTCACCGAAAAAGATATCACAAAGTGTCAAAAATCACTCCCTGAAAATATCAGAGAATATCTCCATCAAAGAGGTATCACTGATGAGATTATCAGTGAGAAACAACTCGGATACGGATCGTTCTATGGGGCAAACTGGATCACCATACCTATCAGAGACATGAGTGGAGAGTTCGCATTCTTCAAGCTGAGGCGTGACCCATATGGACCAGAGGGAAACAAATATATGTTCTACCCTACAGGGAGTGAAGCGTTGCTCTATGGCGGGGAGAATCTCATCAATAATGACGATTATATCGTGATATGCGAATGAGAACTCGACCAGATGATGCTCAGAAAAGAGTGAATCGTCGCTACCACCTCAACTGGAGGAGTAGGAACATTTAAGGAGGAGTGGATATCCCACTTCTCCAAACTCAAAAAGATATATATCTGCTTCGATAATGACGAACCTTGAAGAAAATGAGCAGATAGAATCATCAATCGTCTCTCGATACGATATCCAGATAAGGAAATCTATCGTATCACTCTCCCCGAAAACTGAGGGAAAGATGTATCTGAGTACTTTTCGAACTGAGGGAATATAGATGATATGATGGTCCAATATAGTGAGCTCGTCCAGGGTACAGATATCACAAAATTTGCTCCGATGAAATGATCTGAGCTGGTAGAGATACTCTCACTCACTATAAAACACGATGATATCAATAAGCTCATCGTATTCCTCGCTATGCTGTCAGCCTATACCGAAGAATCACAGTTCAATATCCTCCTCAATGCTCCATCATCTTCAGGAAAATCCTATATCCCTCTGGAGATAGCAAAACTCTTCCCAGAAGAGAGCCTGATGAAGCTCCAATATGTCTCACAAAACGCATTCTTTCACGAAAGTGGAGAGTATGACAAAGAGAAAAACCAAATGCACATACGGCTCAATCGAAAGATTATTATCTTTATCGATCAGCCTCGTACTGACCTCCTCTCACGACTGAGGCCCATACTATCACACGATGAAAAAGTGATGATATCAAAAATAACGGATAAGACGGGAAAATGAGGAAATAAGACAAAAAGTGTCGTCATACATGGATATCCCGTCGCCATATTCTGCACTGCATCGACTGGACTCGACGAGCAAGAAGCCACCAGATTCCTCCTCCTCTCACCAGAAACACATAACGCAAAACTTCGCGATACAGTTCATGCAAAGATATTTTCTGAATCAGAAAGCCAAGAAATGGTCGAAAGTATCGAAGAAAACCCTGCGAGAATACTTCTCAAAGAACGAATCGAACTCATCAGGGATGCACATATCGACTCCATCAAAATAAGCAATCATGAAGAAGTAGAGAGACTCTTTCTCTCAGGAAAAACACATCTCAAGCCACGACATCAGCGTGATGTAGGTCGATTTATGTCACTCATCAAGATGTTCACACTCCTCAATCTCCCTTTCAGAAAAAGAGTAGAAAATACTCTCTATACAGAACAGGAAGATATCGATGAAGCATGGAAGATATGGGAAGAAATATCGCCCGGCCAAGAATACAATATATCACCCTACTCCATGCAGATATACCGTGACGTGTTTCTCCCTGCATACCGAGAATATAACATGAAAGAGGACTTCTTCACTCCAGACGATGCAAAATGAGTCCCGAGGAAATATATCATCAAAAAACATAGTGAACTCTATGGAAGGCCTCTCTCGGATGCCACTTGGAGACAAGAACTCGAACCAACACTCGTAAATGCCGGACTCATCATCACGGAAACTCTCTGAAGGAATATCATCGTAAGTCCTACAGAAGAAATCAAATGGAATATCACATAACCCCCGTAAAAATGACCAAGAAAAAAACAACTACACTCACGAAAGAGATCATCGAGAAACCAATGGATTCTGACGCTATACGAGAAAGTCTCATGATCCTCATATCAGATAAAACCTGAGTCTGAGCACAGTACAAAAAGGCAGATACAATCCTCAAAAAACTCGTCACTGGAGAAAAGATAACAGAAGAGGACCAAAAGGACTTGAACAAGCTCGTAAACAGTATCAATCCGTTCAAAACCCATAAATTCCTCCTCTGACTCGTAAAAGAAGAAGATGAAAGGAATTGTATCATGGAGTTCTCGGAAGATATCGCAAAAGAATATGATTGCAAAACCAGCATGGAACTGTCACTCTGTGAGACGATCGCATCGAGTTATTATTCAATGATAAAGTGATCTCAGCAGATGCAGAGAATGTACAGTATCGAGTATCTATCGAATGAGAAAAACGGATATTACTCGATGATCTCAAAAGAAATAGAAAAACAAAGCCGGCTGTATATGTCTGCAATGATGACGCTCCGTGCACTCAAGTCTCCATCGACTCATGTATCTATAAAAGCAAAAAATGCCTTTATCTGAGAAAATCAGCAATTTAACCATAACCAAAACCATCTATGAGAAAATCCATAAGCCCTATAGATTTCGGAAATCTTTCACTGGAATCTTGTCCAAAATTTACTATCAAATGACTCAGGAATAAGCTCAAGAGACAGGAGAAAGAGCTCCTCCAGAGTATGATGCCATACGTGAAAATCGTATCCAGACCCTGTCAGTTTTGAGGAAATAGATACCTTTTCATATGTCCATATTGCAATAAAGCAACTACAACAATCTATGAGGATCCTATCTGGGAAACGCTTAGTTGCCAAAATTGCTCGGATTATAGTTACTCAAAACAACGATATAAAGGTATGATCGAAGAGAAAATATTCAAATAGTATCGACTTTTCAAAAATACCTATATAATTTACTTAACAATACTTACTAATTTTATTACTATGAACAACATAACACGCTTTGTGCTCTACGCACGCAAATCATCTGAAAGAGAAGATAGACAGGTCCAATCCATAAACGACCAGATTGCATACTGGGAAAAGAAAGCAAAGGAGGAAGGAATAGAAATCATCAAGGTATATACCGAGGAAAAATCTGCCAAAACCCCATATGTCAGAAAGGCATTCCAAGAAATGTGTGAACAGATAAGCAAATGACATATCGATGGTATTCTCTGCTGGAAACTCGACCGAATATCGAGAAATCCGATAGATACAGGAGCGATTCAGTATATGCTCCAGAAGTGACTCATCAAACGGATTATCACGAGTGATCGTATCTATTATCCAGAGGATTCTGGTCTTCTCTTCAGTGTAGAAACAGGAATGGCCAACCAATATATCCTCGACCTCTCAAAAAACGTAAAACGAGGCCTATGAAGCAAGATAGACAAGGGGCAATTCCCGGGAAAAGCACCTCAGTGATACCTCAATGATCAATACACTCGGACTATCGTGAAAGATGAAATAAGGTTTTGACTCATCAAGAAAATGTGGGAACTCCTGCTTACGGGTTGTCATCCACCGTCGAAGATTGCGTACATCGCCAATAAAGAGTGGTGATATACCAATTATAAGAGCCAAAGAGCGTGATGAAACCCTATGGCGGTATCTACCCTCTATGCCATCTTCAAAAACCCATTCTATGCTGGTTATTTCAAATATAACGGCAAGATGATACAAGGCAGTCATGAGCCGATGATATCCTGGGATGATTTCGAAAAAGCTCAAAAGCTTATCAGTCATACAAAATGAAGCCCCATAGCAATACAAACGGAAAGACCATCAGTACTCGCATTCCCTTATACTGGAACCGTCATATGCGGGACTTGCGGGTGCATGATAACCGCTGTGAAGAAATACAAAACCCTTAGAACTACCTGAGAGATAAAAGAATACGAATACTACCACTGTACACACAAGAAGGATAACTCGGACTTTCGATGCGACCAGAGGAAAGTCATCGCCTCAGATGAGCTCTGAAAGCAAATAGAAAAAATCATCGAAAGTATCGACTTAGATCCAGAAATATTCGAGTGGGCAAAAACAGCCATCAAGAGACGACATAGTGAGGAGACCCAGGGGAGAGAAAATGTATATGAAAATATCAATAAGACCCTCGAAGTTGAGGAGAAAAAGAAGAATAGACTGCTCCAGATGAGACTCAATGGAGAATTCGATGGAAACTACGAAGAATATGAACGTATGAAGATGGAAATGGAGGCAAAAATAGAGCAATTCAAGAT
>CAZDFE010000017.1:5158-10388 GCA_964504755.1 uncultured Candidatus Peribacteria bacterium | reverse complement strand
CACCACTCTGATGATGTAGCACACATAATCGGGTAAAAAGGAACTTTGGTTCCATCAGAAAAAAAGGGGGATTCATCATATCGTCATGATGATATGAGTTCCAAAACTTTACTTTTGAAGTCTTTTGGTGAATTTCACCATCATACAGGAATATCTAAAACAGAGATTTTTTCTAAGGTAGTCATAACAGAAATAAATTAAGATATAAACGCTTCTACTCAATTAGCACCTATTCTTAATCCAGATAAATGATGAACAACATTATCAGGATTCATTACTCGATTAAGAGTCTTGAAAGTATGATTATATCCCAATTTTTCTGCTACATCCCCAATCTGACAATCACTCACGCATACCACGATAGCATCTCCAGATCGACTAGTTTTCAATATCTCTTCCACTTTTCTTACAATACCATTTAGAGCATATATACCTTCATTATTTATATATTCTTTACTAGAATCCCTTGGAGAACCCTCTTCTATAGCTTCTAGAGTTTGTTTACAGCGCTCGAGAGTAGTATTGCATACGAGAAATAATTGTGCATGTTCTCATCACAACCGTTCTCATAACTGTTCAGATTGAAGTGTTCATTTTTGAGTAATAAGAGCCTTGGGACCAGTTCCAGAAGACTCTGCATGCCGTATGATATACACCACTGGTTCATGTATGATAGATGGAATATCAACTTTAGCATTCATAGAAGAATTTATATATAAAATATAATATCTGTCAACTAAACTTTCTCCAGAACCCATTTTTTATCTTGTCGAGAAATGGAAAGTGAGTAGAGTCGTCCCATGTTCGAAATTATTACTGACTTTTTCCAGAGGGAATATATCCTCATTATCACGATTACGATTGGCGTCATTATCGAGTTTATTTCTCGTTCGATCAAACGAAAAATGAAACGCTCGATTTTTTCTCAGTATGATCGTTCGACCGATCCTGAACACGGGGAATATTACCTCGAATACTATCGAAAAAGTCAGATTATCGATGTTGTCCGAGTGATATCATTTATCGTGATGATCGCGGTGGTGATCAGTGTGAAAACCTCGAGTGGTGTGAACCTCTTCGTCGTAGCAGCGGGTCATTTATCATCTCATTTAAGGATTTTCTCCTCTCGATTGTCGCCTTTTTCTTCGTATTACCACGCTATAAGATCGGGGATACGATCGGAATCGGGGAATTTCAGGGTCAGATTATTTTTATCCGCATGTTCTCGATCGGGATTCTCGGGAAAGATAACGATGGCGATAGTACGGGGAAGCTCTATCTCATCCCGAGCAATAAGTTCATCAGCGAAACGATCCGAAAAGAAGACCTCCACACCAGCAGTATCCGAAAATAAATACTGAGAATCCCATTTAAGACCGTGGATTTCGAAATTTCGCTCGACGTATTTCTCGAACAACTCGAAGCATTTATGAAATGATTTTTACCGGTACTGAATCGGAAAAATAGCGGACACTATCAGACGTACATAGGACACCAGTACAAACTCGATATTGACTATCTAGAAGAAAAATGCATAATCATCACCGTTGGAATCGTCGGAAAGTGGGAACAATGCGTCGAACGCAAGCGGAAAATCGCCGAATTCGTAGAAAGTAAGCGGAAACCAAAATAGTTTATTCTTTTTTCTTTTCTTTCATGCGTCATATCATTTCTTCGAAACAGTTTTCTCGTTCGGATCTCGATTATCTCCTATCAGAAGCTCAGAAAATGGATACCATTCTCGAAAAAGGGGGGAGTCGGATGTTCGATGAGAAAATACTGGCGACTCTGTTTTATGAGCCTTCCACGCGTACGCGACTCTCTTTCGAATCTGCGATGCTCAGGCTTGGTGGAAAAGTCATATCCGAAACGGACGTTACTTTTTCGAGCCAATCAAAAGGGGAAATACTCGCGGATACTATCCGCATTATTTCTGGATATGCTGATGTGATCGCGATACGATCAAAAAATGTCGGCGATGCCAAGCTCGCGAGTGAGTATTCGAGCGTTCCGATTATCAATGCGGGGGATGGATCGGGCGAACATCCGACCCAATCACTCCTCGATCTCTATACGATTTCGAAACAGTTTCCTACGATTCTCTCAGATGCCCCATTTCGGGTAACATTTATTTGAGATTTGCGCTACGGACGGACGGTACATTCTCTCTCGCTTCTGTTACGAAATTTCCCGAATGTTCATCTCTCATTTATCGCACCCGAAAGCCTCAATATCCCTGATGAATATACGATGCCAGATGATGTACGCGCAACCAAGCTCTCAGATGAACTCCTCGCGCACAGTGATGTGATATATATGACTCGCGTCCAGAAAGAACGATTTCCTGATATCGAAGGATACAATGCGGTGAAAAATGAGTTCATCTTCGATGCTGAAACGGTGAAAAAAATGAAACCAAATGCGATCCTCATGCACCCACTTCCACGAGTGAATGAAATCACGCTCGAAGTAGATACCCTTCCGCAGGCACACTATTTCGAACAAGCGAGAAATGGCGTGCCGGTACGAATGGCACTGATCAAGTACTGTCTCGAAGGATAGACTATCTCAAGAGGAGGCATCGAATAACTCGCTCCTGAAGCATCCGAACCATCGGATGCTTTTTATAAAAAATCAACCACCGACGTACGAGTTCTGGAGAATAATCTCACGCAAATTTTATATCTGAAAGAATCTCCGAAAGTCGGATAGCAGATTCAGCAATAATAATATCAGCCCGTATTATAAACTCACTTGAAATATTACCCCCCTCTTGTATAAGAGTATTTCTTGCTTGTATCGAAAGCATGAAATAATCATATTCTGTTAATGAACCTTTTTCTTGAGTCATATATTTGTCATAAAATCTATTTTCTAGAGTATGGATTTTTCTAAAGAAATCAAAATCGCTTTCCATTTGCTTTTTTTCGTTTTTCTATATGATCCATACAGAAATACAACCGTATTCATAATTTTATTTTTTCTCTTTTCTCCTATGGAACGATCTCTCGTTATTCTGAAGCCTGATACGATTCACCGTGGTCTTATCGGACAAGTGCTCGCTCGTATCGAACAGCGTGGATTTAAGCTCGTCGCCCTCAAGATGACAAATCTGAGCCAAGCAATTCTCGATGAGCACTACGGACACCTGACTTCAAAGCCATTTTATCCAGAAATCGTTGCCTACATGACTATGGGTCCAGTAGTATGTCTCATCGTCGAAGGTGATAACGCTGTCAATGGTATGCGTCAGCTCTGTGGAGCGACTGATCCAGCTCAGGCGGATATGGGAACAATTCGTGCGGACTTCGCGACGACAATCCGATTTAACCTTATTCACGCTTCTGACTCAGTAGAATCAGCAGAAGTCGAAGTAAAGCGATTTTTCTCAGAATCAGAAATCTGTGCATTCGAAAAGAAAGTTATTGCGTAATGCGCTCCTCCAATAACTATTCCATCTCTCTTTTCTCGGTTCTCGCGGACCCCAGGGAAACCAGAAGAGTCGACACCTACCTGTCGGCTCTTTTTCCCGAAAAATCTCGCAGTTACCTCCAGAAGATGATCGAAGAAGGAAAAATATCCTGCAATGGACAGAGTTTCACAAAAAATAAAAAAATATATCGTAGCGACGTGATCGAAATCCAGTGGAAAGTAGAATCCATGGAGCTTATTGCTGAGGATATGCCACTCGATATTGTGTTCGAGAATGATGATTTCGCTATTATCAATAAAGATGCAGGAATTAATACCCATCCGACTCCAGGAGAGGAGGGAAGAAAATGAACCCTCGTAAATGCACTGTTACATCATTTCCAGTCCTTACCACATCCTCCAGCTCATACTTCTTCAGAAAAGGGAAGTGATTACTACTACTATCCTCCGGCTGAAACAAGCGAAACCTGAGAATCTGAAGCAACAGACTCCCTCTCCTTCAGGAGAGGGTCGGGGTGAGGTGTGTCTATCATCAATGGGGTAGAGCGTCCTGGCATCGTTCATCGACTCGATAAGGATACGAGCGGACTCATTATCATCGCGAAAAATGATCGATCCATGCACGCCCTCCAGTTGAAGATCGCGAAACGAACCATTCATAAGACCTATCTTGCTCTGGTTTGTAGAGTGGTACAAGATGAAGTAGGCTATATCGAATCATTCATCGGACGTGATCCGATCGATCGGAAAAAGATGACGACAATCGATCCAGTGAACCCGAAACTCGCTCAGACGAAATTTCGCAATATTGGAATCATCGACGGAAAATACTCATTGCTCGAAGTCGACCTCCTCACAGGAAGAACGCATCAGATCCGAGTTCATCTCGCATCGATCGGATTTCCTATTATAGGAGATAAAACCTATGGGAATGAAAGGATGAATACGGAAGCACGAGAAAAATATGGACTCCACCGCCAATGGCTCCATGCCTGGAAACTTGATTTTAACCTTTTCTGAGTAGAGTACGCTTTTGTAGGGAAACTAAAAAGAGACCTCGAAACTTGGTATGAAAAATTACTTCCTCGGAAGTAATTTTTACTTTTCGATTCTTTTTCATATACTCTTCCATACTTTTTGCATTCTCACACCTCTTTTCTATGAATCTCAGACTGAAACGACTTTCAGAAATAGTGCAAATATTCGCAAGTGAAGAAATCATGAATTTCAGCCAACTCAAACCCCATAATCATGGCATTATCTCAGTCGTTCGTGCTGAAGTGAGTGAAGATTATGCGTATGCAGATGTATTCATCTCGAGTCAGAATGAAGAAAAAACACTCCCAAAATTCCTAGCTGAAACAGCGAAATCTATCGAAAGAAGAATTGGTAAAGAGATACAACTCAGAAAAACACCACACATTCGTTTTCGAATATCGAAAGAACAAAAAAGCGGAGATTCCATTCTCGAACTTATTCATTCACTCGACGCACAATATGGCCTTTCTCAGGACCATTCAACAATACATTAAACGTTATAAGAATAGGGATTTTCAGGTATCTCTTCAGAAAGAGAAGAAACAAAAGTATCTGTTTCGTGACCAAGAAAGTCTATCCTGATCATCTCGATGAGGGAATTTTAGAAATCCACAGAAACGATGGCTGGGATTCTCTAATTTTTTCCAGCCGAAACACCTCCATATTCAGAACCTTATTCAGAAGCAGAGTAAATCACTCGGAATTATCGGTGGAGTACTCATATTTCTCTGTGGATATATATTTCTCTATTCTCCATACT
>CAZDFE010000017.1:0-5148 GCA_964504755.1 uncultured Candidatus Peribacteria bacterium | reverse complement strand
CTTTCAGATTACTCCATCCAAAGTGATGATCGAAGCCACGAATGAAGGAATTGATATCAATATGGCCTATCGAGCGGTGGAGGATATTTATGGTCAAAATGTGTTTTTTTTCGATGAGGAAAAACTTGCTTATGCTATGCAGCGGTATCAGAAAAATATTTCGCATATCCGAATCAATCGCCTCTATCCCAATGGAGTAAAAATTATCGTTACGAGTTATCCACTCTTATTCCAGACAACGATTGCTGGGGTAACTGGGAAAAAATGGGGAATTTCATCGAATGGAATACTTATTCCAGCAATACAACTCAAGTTCGATGCCCTGAAGAGTCTTGAGATTTTTAACGACTCCAATCCTGATGAATTTTTCGACTACAAAGAAATAATTCCTGATAAAAAGATGCTTGCCATCCAGAAAATACTCCAGGTTATGGATGAAAACTGGAGTGATCTCAAAATAAATAAAATACAATTTTTGCAAAAAGAAAATGAGGTTCATATATCACTCGAAAGTGGAGCAAAAATATTCCTCGCACTCCAGGACTTTACTCTCTGAAAGAAATGAGATGATATCTATCTCCCCCTCAAACAGGAACTTCTCACTCTGAGAACATGTATCAATAATAATAAAGAGCTTCTCCATAAGGGAGAGTTTACTTATCTCGATGCCCGAATTCCTGGGAAACTTTTTCTTTGTAAAGAACAGATTCTCTGTGAGAAAAACATTACTCTTATTTATTGAGAAAATTATAAATAAATGAAATCCCTTCCTATTCGGACTATTATACAGCATATCGTTGAGGAGTTCTGATGAAAAAAGATAGAGCTCGATTATGATACTCCGTTCCAACTTCTCTGTGCAGTCATACTCTCAGCGCAAACAACAGATAAGCAAGTAAATCGAATCACTCCTCCTATTTTTGCGAAAATTCGTAATCCAGAGGATGTACAAGAAGTATCATTAGAATGGATCGAGGAACAGTGCAAGTATGTGAATTTTTTTCGTAATAAATCCCGTTATATTCAGGAAACTGGGATGCGTATAGCCACTCAATATGCCGGAAGAATTCCGAACGATCTCGTTATTATGCAAACGCTTCCTGGAGTGGGTATAAAAACTGCCAAAGTGGTTCTCTCAGTCCTCTATGATATGCCCTATGTAGGGGTCGATACACCCATCCATAGAGTCATGAATCGTATCGGTATCGTAAAGACAAAAACACCAAATGAGACCGATCGAGCCCTCGAGATCATCCTGTCTGAAGAAGAGAAAAAAAGTATTCATCATCCATGTGTACTCTTCGGTCGATACCGATGTCAGGCAAGAAAACCACAGTGTCAATCCTGTAAGATACAAAAATGGTGCACCTATTATAAGGAACACCATTTAAGAAATCGGGGAGTTAACTAATCGTCAGAAGTACGTACAGTATTCGTAGGAAGAATATCGCGATTTACAATTTCTTCATAGAGACGTTTTCGAGCTTCGAATACACGCAGTACATAGAGTTGTGTAAGCATCATGCGTTCATTATCTACGGTGTCCATATTTATGACCGCTTCTGAACCAGCTTCGATCACTGAGAGAGGATCATCACTCTGATCCGCCGCATTTATATAGATACGCGCGAGTTTTCTCATGGTTACCGTATCTACAACACCATCAGCAAACTGTGTGAGAACATTCTCGATGCGAGTTGCTGGAGGGGCACTGTTATTTTCTACACTCTTGAGAGGATTCGTTGCATTCAAATCACGATTCAAGAGGAATAATTGTGTAGCCAATTCCTGTCCTGGGAGTGATACAAATGGACTGTTAGAAGCCTTTCCTTGTGAACCAGATGGGGCTGAGAAGAAGATTGAGTCGACCAATGTCTGTACACCACCTGATATCCCACCACCTCCTGGACCCACGGTTGTAGTTGCATTGGTAACTGGAGGAGTGACTGGCGGTATAATAGTACCAATGGTAAGTGTTATATTTACTGGAGCACTCACTGCACCCTGATCATCCTGTGCGACGAACGAGAATGAGTCTGTACCAACATAATTGAGGTCAGGTGTATACTGGAAGCTACCAGAAGCAAGAAGTGTAAGTATTCCATGTGCGGGAGGCGTCATTGATACATAGGTAAGCACCATACTATCGATATCTGTTCCAGCTACCATACCCGTAAGTACATATCCACTTGCAGAAGTTGTATTGCCAGACATTGCATAGCTTGCAGGGGTTCCGAGTGGAGCATCATTCACTGGAGAAATCGTAATATCAATGATAGCACTCGTAGAAGTCAGAAATCCATCTGTTACATGATACGAGAAGTTATCAGTTCCATTATAGTTATTCGTTGGCATATACTGGACTCCACCAGTTGCTGATAGGGTCAATGTTCCATGGAGTGGAGCTATATCAACAACATAACTCAGTGGATTGGCTTCAGCATCATATGCGTTCAGATTCTGAATGAGGAGCGTATCTTCAAATGTTCCAAAGGTACCAGACGGTGCATAAGGGGCGCTATTATATCCAACTACCGTAATATCCACAACCGATACATTAGAAACTTCCATCAATGGATCGAGGACCACGAAGCTGAAACTATCTGTTCCTGTATATCCCAGTGCTGGCTGATAAATATAGCTTCCGCTCGAATCCAGTACGAGGGTTCCATGAGTAGGGAGGGTGGATGCTGAATACGTGAGTGCGAGACTATCTATATCGGTCGCGGAAAGCATTCCTGTAAGAGTATATCCACTATTTCCGAGAGTATTTCCAGACACCGAGAGAGTGATGCCTGTCTGAGCTACTGGAGCATCATTTACACCATTAATAGTGAGTGTAACAGTAGATACAACTGATGAGAACATAGCATCCGATACATGATAGGTAAAACTATCTGATCCATAATAATTCGCATTTGGAGTATAGGTAAATACACCAGTTGCCGTTACCGAGAGAGCACCATTTGTCGGGAGTGAATCAATCGTATAGGTCAGTGTATCACCTTCAGCATCAGAACCAGAGAGAGAATTCGAGAAGATGCTATCTTCCGAAAGAGTAAGAGAGAGTGGGTCAGAGACTGGTGCAGTATTACTCGTAAGGATATTGAGACTTACGGTTACAGTATTTGAGAGAAGTCCTGTCTCATCTTCAATCTGATATGTGAAACTATCGGTTCCGACATATCCAGCCGTTGGAGTATACTCGATACCTGTTCCGACAACTACCGCAGTACCATGAGCTGGTAATGAAACTCCTGTAATACTCAGAGTAATACTATCTACATCTCCATCATTCGAAAGTACTCCAATAGGAAGTGTGGTATCCTGGATCAATGTGGCAGAATCAGCAGTTGCCACTGGGGCATCTGGAGTAGAAGCAAGTGAAATATCGATACTCGCACCAGAGGAATACGCCTGACCATCGAATGACTGATATATGAAACTATCCGTTCCATTATAGTTTACCGTTGGAGTATAGGTGAATGCTCCATTCGAACCGAGAGTTACTGAACCATGAAGTGGAAGAGTTGAAACAGTAAATGAAAGAGTATCATTATTGATATCTGATCCTGAGAGTGTTCCGAGAATATCAGTATCTTCCGTACCTGTATAACTCGCAGCCTCATCGAGTGGAGGAGTATTCGGAACAAGAACCGAAACGGTGACAGTACCCGTATTTGAGAGAGCTCCACTCTGATCTACCATGCTATACTGGAAGGTATCAGAACCGATATACCCGAGATTTCCGATATACTGAAAATTATTTCCAACGAGGGAGAGCGTTCCGTGTGTAGGTAAAGTATATCCCGTAACCGTAAATGCCTGTACCTCATATGGACTATCTGGATCTGTATCATTGGTCGTTGGATCAAAGGTGAGGGAACCACCCGTTGCAGTGACACTATCATCTACTACTGATGGGGTATCATTGGTACATTCTACCTGAATAGACTGATTAATAGGATCGGCATAGTGGTTATATTGGTCATAAGCCTGGAATCCGAAGGTATCAACACCACAATAATCAGCTACTGGAACATAATGTATCGTTCCATTCAGATCAACTGTCAGTGAACCATGTGCTGGATTACTTGTTTTCTGGAAAAAAACACTATCTCCAGGGTTGTAATCCACTCCACTGAGTGTACCTGTAATTTCTACAGCATCCTCAGAACCTGTTAAGGAAGAAACAAAGAGCGATGGGGCAGTGTTGGTAGTGGTAACCTGTACCATACAGGTTCTTGGACCAATATCATTTATCGTTGCAAGGAGAATAGGAGTTACCGCATCTGATGGTGGTAAAAATGAAGTAGCACCAGAATCAGCAACTGAGAGGGAGACCAGTCCTGAACTCGTATTGTAACTCAGAGTATTCGAAAGAGAATTCGAAATAGTCCAACTAAAGTTTGCTGGCTGACCATTCGAAACAGAACCAGCTACCAGATCGATACTACATACTGGAACTGAGAGCAGATTAGGACTATTATTCCAAAATACCATTCGAGTACTATACGCAGGAACTGATACTGGCCAACTAAAACCCGCATTTGCTGTATCCACATAAGCACCACATGGAACACCACCCGGACATACCATATCAGCACTTGTGGTTCCAGTGTTTGATAGGATAAGTACTTCGATAGTATTTGTATTTTTCGTGAGTGCACTCACACGACGTACGCTCACAGAATCGATCTCATAGGCTACACCCTGATTCGATGTTTCGAGAGAGAACTGAGCATCGGCTGCGGTAGTAGTCGCCGTGAGGTAGAACTTAAATACACGACCACTGTTCGTGGCATAGGTTTCAGCGACACGATCAGAATAGAGGTTAGCGACATCGCCATTCTGATGGAGTGATGCGCGAAGATTGATCGTTCCTGTGGTTGTAGCGACATATCCACTAATTTCATATACCTGACCTGCTGTGATAGATAGGGTAGCATCATTGGTCATAAGGATTCGATCTGGGCTCGCATCTTGTGGAGTGATAAGGGCAGAGCCGCCATTATACGTACCAGCTGGCTGATAGGATATCATTGGCACCATTCCAGCAACAGAACCAGGAGTCCATCCAGTTGCATCAGTAACAAAATCAGGATTCGTGAGGAGATTTGCTGTAGCATACGTTCCCGTACTTGTATA
>CAZDFE010000016.1:0-10425 GCA_964504755.1 uncultured Candidatus Peribacteria bacterium | reverse complement strand
CGAACAGGATATGCGGGGAAGTTTCGAAGTCCAGGTTTTCCATGAAAATCATAGGGGATATTTACAACGCTTTCAAGAGGAAATGGATTTTGGAGATGCTTCATGATATCGAGCGTTTCCGGAAATCCTTGCTCTCTCGATATCTGAAGGGTGTCATTGATTTCAAATGTGCTTACAGATGCCATATTCAGAGATAAGAAATTAGAAATGCGGATATCGGTAGTCCCACTCCGAATAGGTGATTGCTGATGGAATCATTTTCGAGAAGGCGATTCGTGTGTGTCCGATAAACTCAGAATGTTCGTGGCTCTGTATATCGAGAAAGGCTATGGCTTCACATTTCTCAGGTTCTGCATTATGGAGTTCACCCGTGTACTCGAGGACATCCATATAGACGTCGAAGCTTTCTCGATCTTGATTCTTTCGGTAGGCAATGTGTCGAATCTGGAGTTGATCCTGCGTCACGGTAATGCCAACTTCTTCATAGAGTTCGCGAATGAGTGCTTCGTGCGGGGTTTCTCCTGGCTCTATGTGACCTGCGGGAAGTTGCCATTTTCCATCTTCGTAGCCTGTATTTTTCCGCTTTCCGAAAAGGATTTTTCCAGAACTATTTCGGATGATTCCATATACCGCTCAAAAGAAGTGAGGAGTACGCATAGCTTTTTGGTAAAAAATAAAAACCCCCGCATCTTGCAGGAGTTTCGAATGAATCAAAAAATACCGCTACAAGATCGTCGGGAGAAAAAAAGATGTGTCCGTTCCAAGTTGTGTGACCATGATGGTTGTGAGGATGATTTGAAGTATATATATTTTTTTTCTCGAATCAAATTCTTATGAGAGGGATCGCATATAGACCTCTCCTTTTGGAGTTATTTTTCTCCCCCTTGGAGTGCGTTCGAGAAAGCCAATCTGGAGGAGGTAGGGTTCGACGACATCTTCGATCGTGGCAACTTCTTCGCCGATCACGGAGGCGAGGGTCGAGAGTCCGACGGGTGCTCCATGAAAGGTTTCGAGAAGGTGCTCCATGAGTTTTCGATCCAGCAGATCGAGCCCCATCGTATCCACACCGAATGTTTCGAATATGGTGTCACATTCCACTCGAGAGTCGATATTTTTGCCTACAGTGGCATAATCCCTGAGAATCTTCACATACCGATTCGCGATGCGAGGGGTCCCACGAGAACGAGTAGCGACTGCGGTGAGTGGTTCTGTGTTTTCGATCGGATGACCGAGAATCTGGAACGATCGTGCGACGATTTTTTCGAGATCGCTGACCTCATAGAAATCGAGTTTCAGCACATTTCCGAATCGGTCTCGCAGGGGATTCGTGAGATTCGAGAGTTTCGTTGTTGCTCCGATCAGGGTAAATTTGGGAATATCCATTTTGACACTCGTTGCTCCCGTACCACTTCCGATCATAATATCGATCTGAAAGTCTTCCATCGCGCTATAGAGTATTTCTTCGATCTGGGGCTTCAGTCGGTGAATCTCATCGATAAAAAGGATTTCCCCCTCGATCAGACTTGTCAGAAGTGAGATAATATCGGCTTGTTTCTCGATCGCTGGACCACTGGTATGCTTGATCGCCGCGCCCATCTCATGTGCGATAATCGTCGAAATCGTAGTTTTTCCGAGTCCAGGAGGTCCATAGAATAGGATATGTTCGAGTGGATTTCATCGGATTTTCGCGGACTGGATCGCGATTTCGAGGTGTGCCTTCATCTGTTTCTGTCCCACGTATTCATCGAGTCGTTTCGGACGTAGTGAAATCTCAGAAATAATATCGTCGTCTTGTTCGATAGGGGAAACGGTTCGTGTTATGTCAGGTTTGGAGGATTTGATTGCCATGGGAGCCATTATATGGTGGATTCGTTTTTTGCAAGCACTCTTTTTTCTAGATATTTATGATATAAAAAATGAATTTGACAATATATATATTTCTATAGAATGTACAAACACTAAAAAAGATTTGTGCAATCTTCAAATATAAGTAATTCCATTCATAAACCATATACGGGAAATGTAGATGATTTTCATGAGTGGCTTATGGATCAGCCAAGACTAAAAAAGTTTCCTGAAAGAGTGTGGAATCTTATTTTTCATGCTTTGCGGTTTTCTGAGAAAGTGCATGTAGCAGATGTTCGAAAAGAAGAAAATATGCCCTATATTAACCATCTTCTTCGAGTGGTTTCTTCGCTTCTCAAGGGGAATCAGAAAATATATACTTCTGATATCATAACACTTACGTTACATGATGCGATCGAAGATCATCCAGAATGTTGGTGGGAAGTGTTGGCTCAATTTGGGATTCATGTATTTCGTGATGTTCTTATGCTCAGTAAGATCGATATTTCAATGAGAAAAGAAATACTATCCTTTCTAGTAAAAGAAGGAAAGATTCAAAATGATAAGAATTGCCCCATTGGTGATATTTTTCAAATTCTCGCCCCGAATGATCCATTAGAAAAATTAGAGTTATTTTCTGAGTATAGTGAGAAAGATGTAATGACTCATTTTGATCATCAACTCATACATCATGCCCTCATACTCTATAAGCTGAAGATTATAGAGCCAAAAAAGAATGATCCTATGAATGATTCAGAATATATTTCTCTCGGAAATTACCTCTATTATCGAAAGAAGGATGCCGAAAGAAAGCTTCGTGATATGCTCGATAATATGCAACGTATGTCAGAGATGGAGAACATGAAGCCTGGTTATATAGAAAAAAGACGAATCAAGGCATATATTCTCGGTGTAAAACTCCGATGACTCGGTATGCAATCAGAGTTTGCAGAATTACAACAAACATTTCATAATGCTGGCTATACTATGTATACAGACAGTCAAGTGGTTGCTATACTACAGAACGCTGGATCACTTTCCGAGCATCATTAGTTGTATTGATGCATTTACTTCAGTCTCAGTCCCTCTCGTGCCTGCAATCCCATCTGCTCAAATGACTGATTAATATTTGCCCGTAATATTTCGCGAAGGAGGGAAAGTTCCGCATTTATGAGTGGTTTTCCCGTGGTGAGGGTGATACTTGTTTCGGTGATGCGAACACCTGAAATGTAACCAAAAATTTCACTCTTTTTTTGGGATTCGAGAGTTTTTTTGATCGCATTCCAGGCAAGCGCAGTTTCGATATCTTTTTTCGAGCGATAGTCGGATGTATATCGAGAGAGATCAAGCATACTTATATTCGCTCTAAGAGGATAACTTCACGTCCGACATTCTGACCAGGGCGTTTATAGAGGAGGGTTTGTTTTTTTGTCATGAGACCGAGATTCGTCGGGAGTGTGGGAACAATCGCGAATCCATGTTTCGCAAATACGTCATGAATCTCATTAAAAAATGATTGCATACCACGAATATCCCAGAATGGAAATGTCATGCATATCATTCCATCGAATTCGAGTGCCTTCAAACCACGGAAAAATCCATCATACAGTGCTACGAGCTTCGTGCGTTCTTTCTGGACACGATCGAGAGTGATACTGTCTTTCTGCATGATTTCGCCGAGATACCCTTCGCTCACGATGATCGTCTGATCGAGAGATTTTTCTTTCCAGACTTTATAGATGTCGGTGGCATTCATCTCGAAAATATCCGATACAAAATGCGAAAAATCCTTCGCGGGCGTTCCACCTGCGGTGCGTATTCGTTCCTGCCAGACTTTTTCTTCAGCGACGAATTGTTCGAGGCTCTTTCGGCTGGCTTCGACCATACGAGTGCTCAGATCACTTCCAGAAATATGAGTGATTCCCATATTCGCCGCTTCGATGAGAAACGTCCCGAGTCCACAGAAGGGATCATAGATACGAAGGTTTTTCGGATCCGCTCCACCGCTCGCGAGATTGATAATCGTCTGACAGAGTTTCGGTGGCATCATCCCGATTTCCATATCGCGAACTTTCGCTGTATCCCGCTTTGCGTAGGCGTCGATATCCTGACAAGCGAGAGTAATACCGATATATGCGGTATCTTCGTTCTCGATTTTTATGAGCGAATATTCGCTTCTAGAGCGTCCGAGTTTTTCTTTCTTGAAACTGGCACTGTTGATATTCGTGTTTTCCTGATTGATACAGCGCACGCTATGGCCCGATTCGGTGAGTGTTTTTTTCATGCGGAGTCCGATCCCTGCGAGTGGTGGAGTGGCCCCATAGGCACCGAGGGCGAACTGGATTTTTCCACCAGTGGCGGTTTTTTCGATCAGTCGGATGACGTCAGTGGGAAAGGTTTTCTCACTCGTGGTTCCTGCGATTTCCATGATGCGGATCGATCCACCGAGTCGTGCGAAGGTTTCGAGGAGTTTTTTCTCAGTAGTATTGAGCGCGAAAAAAGCAATGGTTTCGGTGTGGAACACATAGGCATCGCGTCCAAAAACACTAAAAAGTTCCGCGAGGGAAAGTTTCCATTCGCGACCGAGGGTGAAGATGTGAGTAGGGGAATATTGAGTCATGCGGGGGATTGTATCTATTTTCAGGGAAAAGGAAATTACTTCTTTGGAAAAAGGAATCGTCTCCCTGCATGATAAATTCCATTCCAATAATCCCGAAGTCAGAGTTTTCGAGATTCTGTTGTTTTTGTAGTTGGTGGAATATCATTTATTCAGATCGATGCATTTGTTTTTTCTAGCATTCGTTTTCTCTGGTTTAATGTTCGTAAAACATCATCACGAAATGCTGAGAGAAAAATACTTGAAGTCATTATCTTCGTTCACTCACAGAGTTGAATGAGTACATCCAGTTCTGATATATCAATAATTTCCTCCACTTTTTTGCAAATATCCTTTATGATTCATTTTGTAAAGCGAGATTCAATACACGTCTTTATTGTATTATATGCTTCTGATGGAGTTTTTTCTGTGCTCATATCTGTTATTTAGTTTTGTAAAAATAACTAGATAACAGATATTGTCAATCTATTTTTCCACAATCGGCGAAACCTGAAATCCGAACTTCTCTCGCGCAAAATCACAGTATGCGCTGATATGTTCCATGAAGTAGGGGGGCAATGCTTTCTGGATGGTTCCGATCGTGTAGTATCCGACGAGCATCATTGCCGCGTAGCTCATACGATCAAATATAGGGAGATGGATTTGATTTTTCCCGTATTGGATGCCATTCTCATCTCCGAAGCATACGAACAGTTCACCATCATTGGGAACGACCGTAATCGCGTGTTTCATCTGTTCGTAGGAGAAAACATCGCGTGCGACCTTTCGTCCGAAGAGCTCGATAAATTTCACTTCGAACATTTCTCGTATGAGTACGAATTCATCGGGGATCACGAGGACGAAGCTCGAATATGCGTTCCAGTCGATCTTTTCGATACTGGGTGCAAGCGTCTCAGCGATGAATGTTTCGAGCTTTTCTAAGGATAGATCAGATTCTCCCGCGAGCATATAGCCGAAATAGGTCGAGGTGTTGTACGTGTAGGGTTCACGAATTTTCGGCATGATAATCGAATGATCAGCGATACTTCGACCGCGACTCTCGTGACTCGAAGAAATAAGGAGTGTATTTTTTCCGTGCGCTTTCGCGGATTCGAGGATGATCGGTGCATGTTTCTCGCCCGATGCGGAAATCACGACCACATCCGTGACATTCGTGAGGTGTTCGAGTGTCGTATGGACTTCGGATTCGGTCGCGAAAAAAGCTCATACATCTCGAAAAAGTATCCGCCCCGTATAATAACAATTTCCACTGCCGACGACGAGCGGAGTAGTAATCTGCGAAAGGTCGATCGTAGGAATTACTTCGATATTTCGATAGAGTGTGAGGGTATCGAGAACGATTCTATCGAGGGTGGGGAGATGTTCGAGCGTGAAATCAGGCTGCATAGAAGAATCATAAAAAACGCTTTCCAGTATATGGAAAGCGTAGGGAAGTAAAGTTAAAACGAAAGCGTGTTATTTGGAGAAAAGGAGATAAAAACCATCTATTCCAGCTATTGCTCCATTATGATTGATGACTTGGGCATTAGGAATTCCAGAATGTGGGAGAACTTTATAAGGTAGCAATATTCCCTCAATTCCCTCAATTCCTCTGAGTCCATCACGAATGCATTGTAACTTAATAGAGTCAGGATTTCTAGCATCATCTTTCTGGTCGTGCTTTGGGAGTATATTCATACAGTGAAATACTTTCATCGTCTTTCCTCAGACTTGTATTTCTACTTCTTCCCCTAGTAATTCACCGTGAATTGATGTAATAGTCCTTACTGATTGTGGTATTGATCAGTCTGAACTCTTCATTTCTGTTGCTATCGAAATATTATTTCATTCTATTTCAAAAGATTGCATTCCTCGTAATTTTGCTGTGAGCCCGTGCACTCGTTCTTTTACCCATAAAAATCATTGTGCTAGAGGATGGGATTCTTTAAAGGAAATATTACCATTATGTAGAGCATGACTTAAAAATGATGTTCAAGTTCCTCATATTTCTGAACCCAATTCGAGTGCTGTTGCGCCCATATGTGAAGCATTATTGAGTAATAATCTTTTCTAACCCAATTCGCCCCTTTTCCTTATCGACATTGTAGACGCGGACGGTAACGATTTCTCCGATTTTAGCCACGTTGTTCACATTGTCAATTCTTTCTTTCACGCCGAATTTCGAAATGTGTACCATTCCTTCTTTTCCTTTCGCGATTTCGACGATAGCCCCCACGGTATCGAGGATCTTGATAATTTTACCTTCGTAGACATCGCCGACTTCGATATCCTTCAGGATTCCCTGGATGAATTCGAGAGCAGCTTTCCCAGCTTCCTGAGTTTTTGCCGTGATGGTACAGTGACCATCATCTTCGAGATTCACTTCGACACCGAAGTCTTTTTCGATGCCCTGGATCGTTTCTCCACCCTTTCCGATCACTTCGCGCATTTTCTCTTCTGGAACATGAACGGCGAGGAGAAATGGTGCGAGGGGAGAAAGCTCAGTTCGTGGAGCTGAGAGGCATTTTTTCATTTCTTCCATGATGTATCCACACGCACCGATCGATTTCGCGAATACTTCTCGGATCACGTCCATCGAGAGTCCTGAGATTTTACAGTCCATCTGGAGAGCAGTGATACCAGTTTCGGTGCGAGCTACCTTGAAGTCCATATCGCCGAGGAAGTCTTCCTGTGCTTGGATATCGGAGAGAATCTCATATTTCCCAGTGGTTTCGTCGTAGATCATTCCCATCGCAACCCCTGCGACCATTGCCTTGATCGGTACGCCCGCATCCATGAGAGACATCGTCGATCCACAGACGGATGCCATAGAGCTCGAACCATTACAAGTCGTGGTTTCAGATACCACACGGATCATATAGGGAAATATATCTTCGCTCGGAAGTACAGGCTCGAGTGCTTTTTCTGCGAGACGACCATGACCAACCTCACGACGACCTACACCACGCAGTGGCTTCACTTCGCCAACTGAGAATGGAGGGAAATTATAGTGGTGGATATATCGCTTCGTATCTTCTTCATACATGTCATCGATCAGCTGGATATCTGATGGTCCACCGAGAGTGGTGATCGAGAGAACCTGTGTCACACCGCGTTCGAAGAGTGCAGAACCATGCGTGCGTGGAAGGATGGGTGCAGTGGCACGAACGGGACGTACTTCATCAGGTGCGCGTCCATCGAGACGAGAACGAGTTTCGAGTACGGTTTTTCGCATATGATTTTTTACGACATCCTTGATACTATCAGCGATAACTCCCATTTTTGGAGTATTGGTTTCTTCGTCGTATCCGAGTTTCTCTGCAACATTGTCCACAAGGTGGTGAATCGCATCATGGAATTCGAGTTTTCCGAGATTGTAGAGTGCCTTGATTTCCTCCTCAGTTACGAGTGCGTGTACTTTTGCGAGAACTTCCGCATCTGTGTCGATGACTTTGATTTCTGTTTCAGGAAGTACGTGGATTTTTGTATATTCAGCGAGGAAGTCTTTCTGTGCCTTACAGAAATCCTGAATAATCGCATGAGCGAACTCAAATGCACGAACCATAAGATCGTTCGAAACTTGATCGCCTTGGCTTTCTACCATGGTGATAGCATCTGCGGTACCTGCGACCGTGAGATCGAGGTGTGCGTTCTGGAGCTGTTCGAATGTAGGATCGAAGATAAAATTCCCAGCCTCATCCGCAATCACTCGAACTCCAGAAACAGGAGCTTCGAACTCCTTCACTCCTGCGAGCATGACCGAGAGGGAAGCACCCGTAACGCCATACCAACCAAAATCAGAAATCCCGCTCGAGCTCATAATCGTCGAAATAATCTGAACTTCCGTGCGAGTTCCTTTCGGAAACATGGGGCGGATCGGACGATCGATCACACGGCTATTCAGGATCGAGGTTTCGCTCGGTCGACCTTCTCGCTTCATGAATCGGTTTCCCCCGATTTTCCCATTCGCGTAGTATTTTTCCTGATACTCGACCGTGAGTGGGAAAAAATCTCCATCCTTCGGATTCCCGATGCCAGTCGTGGTGAGGAGAAAATTTCCATCCTCATCCTTGATAACTACTGATCCAGTCGCGAAGAGTGCGAGACGACCTGACTCGAAAGTTATTTTTTTCCCACCGATGGTATATGTTTTTTCGACAACGGCTCGCGACAGGGCGAGCTTATCCTTGAGTCCGACGATCATAGTATAAAAATAAAAAATATATTCCCATCCGCACTCGGAATTCCAAACCAATCGCGTGATGGCACGAAACTCGTTCGGAAGTGGCGAGTATATCTGGGAAAGTGAGCGAATTATAGGGGAAATCGGGGAAAAGGCAAAAAATTTGACATAGAGGCAAAAGTCTGATATTTTCCCATATATGAATTCTTTTAATTCCAGCTGAGATCATCCTGAAATATCACAGAGATTAAGTCCAGAAGATGTTCTATTACAAGCATTTTCGTATTTTCATCGTGATGAGATTTCTCTATGAGAATTTATTCAGATAAGTATTACAAGTGTGACCCAATGAATACCAAGCATTGATCCTGGTTTTGTTGACCGTATGGCTCAGAATGTTCAAGAAGTGCTTCATAAAATGGTACAACAACAAAGGTTGACATGGCGAAAAGATGAGAAATGAGAGGTATGGTTTCAAAAAAATATATCTAAATTGCACTAAATTGATATCTGATACAGATATTTTTGGAAAATCATTCAAAAATCACAAAACGAAAACTTGATTTCTGACAAAATTCTATACAATGCCTCTCACATGCAGGTATAGCTCAATTGGCTAGAGTACCGCCTTGCCATGGCGGCTGTTGTGGGTTCGAGTCCCATTACCTGCTCCAGTAAAAAATAAAATCCCTTCTCAGCTTATGAGATGGGATTTTTTAGAATGCCTCAGGCTTGAATTCTAGTTCTATCTTCCAATTCTTGGTTGATCCCATTGATTGAATATGTTCTGGAATTTTCCAAGTCACGCAGCTGGCAACATGGCAATCTTTCATATTTCCGCATCACATAAAACAACATGATCTCATATATTTACTGCCACTTTCTTTCATTCCTTATATATCACATATTCCCCAACCTGAGTAGGTTGTTTCTCTGGGATAGTTCAAGAGCTCCTGTTTTGAAATAATCATCCTGTGAAGGTTCCATCTTTAATGTCTATAGTCAATTCGTTTACTTTCAATTTTCCACCTAGTCAACTTTCATCTCATCATTGATTTACCTCTCTCCCATTCATAAAAACTCTCCCATTTACAATCGAAATGTTGCCACCTCACGAGATTATTGTAGCTCATCATCTAGACATTATAGTTCACACAGCCTCAAGAACAGCCTTTATAGGTGGGAGTTCAGTTTCAAGAGTACCAGAAATACTTATCATTAAGCCATTATTTTGTCATACTGTAATATCTCAACTTTTACTCTCCATGACTCCATCATTTCTACCAAACTCAATGTCTCCAGACATGGTAGAAATACGTCATCATGCATAATTCATTTCACCTGAGGCATCTCCTGACATTGAAGTCATCTCTCAATAATTCTCTCATGCTTTATTATCTCCACTCATGGTACTCATCACACCATGATTTACTCTAGTGCGATTATCCCCACTCATAGAAGACATGGTTCAGTTGTTTTCATCGACTTTATTATTGTCTGACATTGCTTGCATGACACCAGTATTAATTGTAGGCATAGGTATAGGAATTTAATTATATATATTATATGTTTTATTAACATAAAGTCAATAAAAAAATTCCCATTAAAAGGAAATGATTTTTTCAATTTTTACCAGATCCTCATAAATCTCACCCGCATTCTCTATCAAATACGCCAATATTTTCCTTCAACTCTCTTTCTCCATAGGGGCTCCAGTGATTTTTTCAACTCCCTTATCGGGAGTTTCGTAATCTTCTCTTTAAAAATGCGACATAATCTGTAAGGTAGTAGTGCTTATCCC
>CAZDFE010000015.1:618-10427 GCA_964504755.1 uncultured Candidatus Peribacteria bacterium | reverse complement strand
GCGAAACGAGTCGTCGTGCTCGCGCCAACGGGAGTTGCGGCACTCAATGTTCGAGGGCAGACGATCCACTCTTTTTTCGGATGGAAACCGCACATAGCGCCTCAGGATATCAAGCCGTCGAAGAGACTGAGAGAACTTTTTTCGAAAATCGATATGATCATTATCGATGAGATTTCGATGGTACGGGCCGATATTCTCGATCTGATCGATATTACCCTGCGAGTGAATCGTGAGGGAAATGGAGGAGTCGCTTTCTGAGGCATTCAGATGGTATTTATCGGGGATCTCTATCAGCTCCCACCTGTGCTCACGAGTGCAGAGAAGCCATATTTTATGGAACGATATTCGACGCCGTATTTTTTCGGGGCACAGGCATTCGTGGATCGGACATTCGATATGGAATTCGTCGAGTTCGAAACGATCTATCGCCAGAAGGATGATGTATTTATCGGACTCTTGAATCGTATCCGAAATAATACCCCCGAGAGTACTGATATCGAACTTCTCACTTCGCGCATGATCGAGCCAAAACGGGATGAAGGATTCGTGATCACGCTCGCAACAACGAACGCCATCGCTGATCGGGTAAATGAATCAGAAATCGAATCCCTTCCTGGAAAAATGATCTCGTTCGAAGGGGAAATACTGGGGCATTTCGAGGCAAAAAATCTTCCTACCGATGAAACCCTTTCGCTCAAAATTGGCGCTCAGATCATGTTCGTCGCGAATGATAGTAAGGGTCGATGGGTCAATGGAACGATCGGAAAAATCCTCGATTTTACCACGAATGCGAAGGGGGATGATTGTCTCAAGATCATCACGGAAGATGAGGAAGAATATCTCGTCGAACGCTATACGTGGGAACTCTATCAGTATGGACTCGATGAGTTCACGGGAACTCCAGAGGCACAGGTGGCGGGTACGTTTACCCAGTTTCCCGTGCGCCTCGCTTGGGCACTCACGATCCATAAGTCTCAGGGAAAAACGTTCGATCGTGTGATCGTCGATATCGGAAATGGATCGTTCGCGCACGGTCAGGTCTATGTCGCCCTGTCTCGGTGTCGTTCGCTCGAAGGGCTCTATCTGAAAAAAAGGATCGAAAAACGCCATATTATGATGGACTATGCGGTTACACGATTTGTCACGCAGTACCAGTATCGTCTCGCCGAAAAACAAATGGGAAAAGAAGATCGTATTAATTTTATCGAACGATCCATCCTCGATGCGAAAGATATCGAAATGCTCTATCTGAAAGGAAAAGATGAGAAATCTCGTCGCAGAGTCACTCCTCGAAGTATCGGCGATATGGTCCATATGGGGAAAAAGTATCTCGGAATGGTGGCGTTTTGTCACGAAAGACAGGAGGAGCGAGTTTTCGCAGTTGCGCGGATTCTCGAGATGAAGCAGGTGGAGAACTAATGGAAGAGTCCTAGGATAAAGTTTGCCTCGATCGAACTGACGGGGGTGATCGAGAGTCGATTTCCTCGCTCGAGAATTTTCATATTTTTGAGTGTTTCGTGGGTTCGGATTTCAGTGATCGAGAGGGTGCGTTCGAATTTTTCGATGAATCCCACATCGATACAGTACCAGATTGGTTTTTCGCGCGTGGCTTTCGGATCAAAATAGGTACTTTTCGGATCGAATTGTGTCTCATCGGGATGAGCGAGAGAGACGACGGTAGCGATTCCTACAATACCTGGAATAGGGCAACTCGAATGGTAGAAAAATATCTGATCCCCCACTTGCATCTGATCTCGCATATAGTTTCGAGCGAAATAATGGCGTACGCCGAACCAGCTCGACCGTCCATCGTGCGCGAGATCATCGATCGAATATTCGGTGGGTTCTGATTTCATGAGCCAAGTGTGCATATTTCTCTAAAAAAGTAGTGAGATTGTATGGAGAATATTTTTTTATAAAAATCATTTTTCGCTCTTCTATGGGAATTGCCTTCTATTTTTAACTTTACTTAAACCCATATTCCTATACTCTTTTTCATATATTTATTTTTCTTGTACGTATGAATAAGAAACTGATCGTTTCGATCGTTATCCTGTTGGCACTGGGTGGAGGATACTGGTACTATACGATGACAAAAACAGCAACCAAAACGATTCCTTCTTCCGTTCGTGTGGGAACGGGTTCACTTCGAAGCGTGATTAAGGCAACGGGAAATATTTATCCGATGCAACAGTCGACGCTTTCTTTCGTGAAACAGGGAACGCTCAAGAAGCTCTATAAAAAAGTAGGTGACACCGTAAAAGCCTGAGACCTCATCGCTGAGGTGGATGCGGGGAGTGCGGGACTCGATCTCCAGAGTGCTCAGCTGGCCCTCTCGAATGCAAAACTCTCGTATGACAAGCTCTTTTCTACCACGACCGAATCTGATATTCTAAAATCGAAAAATACGCTCACAGAAGCTGAGTCTGCTCTGAAACTGCTCGAAGCGCAATACCGTGATCTCCTCGTCCAGCAAAAAAATGATCTCGCGGAATCGGAGGCTAACGTCAGTCTTCTGACACAGAAAGTAACACTGGCGGATTCCGACTACACCTATACCAAGCAAAATATCGCTTCCACCACCACAGCGAATAACCTCGAACGTGATATCGAAAATGCGATGATCATCCTCGAAGATATCGAACGCGCGATGCCCGATGTCCGAAAGACCTTCTATGATACGATGCTCCTCGCGGATAAGAGCAATGGTCGATATGGGGACCTTGGGGTCAACGATGATGCAAATAAGCGACTCGCCGAGAGTACCTTTATGACGATGAGTGGTCAGCTTCTCGACTTCCAGAAGACGATGACCACCCTGCGTGCCCTTCCTGCGAAAAATTTCGATAGTACTCTCTGAGCCCTTCAGGAAGCACAGACTCTGATGAGTACGAGTTCGAAACTCGCGAG
The DNA here is from genome assembly GCA_964504755.1 of uncultured Candidatus Peribacteria bacterium. Classification (GTDB taxonomy): domain Bacteria; phylum Patescibacteriota; class Gracilibacteria; order BD1-5; family UBA2023; genus CAZDFE01. Next base: position 7,517 of record CAZDFE010000015.1, on the reverse strand, counting down.
TTATGTCGTGACGGAACTCGAGACGACTCGCGTGGGAGGAAATTATACCACGAGTGATATTGATGACTTCAAAACAACGATAAAAGCCAATGCGAGTACCATTGCATCGAAAGCCTCGAGTATCAATACTTCGGTAACCACTCTGAAAAATTATGGAAGCGAAGCTCTCCAGGCTCTTTCTGATAAAAATACACTGGCCACAAAGGAGCAATCTCTCACGAGTGCGAAAAATGATCTCGCGAAAGCAAAGCGTGCCTATGAGACCCTAAAACAATCTCAGATAACGACTCGGGTAGCAAGTCAGGATGAGATGACCCGTCAGAAAAATGCGGTCGACCTGAGTCGATTGGCCTATAACGAGCTCGTCGCTGGTCCAAAAAGTGATGAAATCCGCACCGCTCAAAATAGTATACGATCGGCAGAACTCAGTATCGAAAAAGCAAATATCGCCATGAAAGACTATCAGATTCGCGCAACCTTCGATGGAGAAATCCAGGATATTCCATGGATTATCGGAGATACGACCCTCGGTACCGAAGGAGTTCTCCTTTCGAATAAAAATGCCTACGAGATCAGCCTCTCGCTCGATCAGGTCGATATCGTAAAGGTTCAAGCAGGGATGAAGGCAAGTATTGTCCTCGATGCTTTTCCGACGGAAACTTTTACGGGAGTTGTTTCGAGTGTGAGTGCGAGTCCGACCGTCACCTCGGGAGTGGTATCCTATACGGCGAAAATCATGCTGACTCTCTCGAAAAAAGAAGTTATGTCTCAGATGAGTGCGACGGTCACCGTGATCCTCGCAGAAAAAAATAACATTCTCATCATCCCATCATCGGCGACGATGTCAGAAAATGGAAAAACCTATGTTCAAGTCCGGCTCGGAATGAATATAGATAGTACGACTACATATAAGCGAGAGGTACTATTATGACTCTCAGAAAATGGAAAAGTCGAAGTACTCTCTGGGCTGACACTCGGTCAATCGATCGTCGGTTCAGTGCTAAATGTGAAAACGGGAACTTCTACGAGCACAAAGACTGGAACCGCTTCCTCGAGCTCGAGTCGAAATCGTGGATTCGGTGGACCACCTCCTATGGGATTATAATTTTTTTCTACGCCTCTATGCTCGAACTGTCGAATATCACGAAGGACTATGTGGTCGGAAATGAGACGATCCATATCCTAAAAAATATCAGTCTCACGATTCGTGATGGTGAATTCGTCGCGATCATGGGCCCATCAGGAAGTGGAAAATCAACCCTCATGAATATTATCGGACTTCTCGATCGTCCCACTTCGGGATATTATTTTCTCGATGGAAGTGATACGTCGAAACTCTCGGATAATGAAGAAGCGGGATTTCGTGGAAAAAAAATCGGATTTATTTTCCAGTGATACAATCTCATTCCCCGTCTCACGGCTCTCGAACAGGTTATGCTGCCACTCGACTATCAGGGCTACTCGAATCGAGAAAAGGAAATGCTCGCTAAAAAGGCCCTCGATCGAGTCGGACTCTCAACGAAGTATGACAGTCGTCCGACCGAAATGTCAGGAGGGCAGCAACAGCGTGTCTCGATTGCTCGAGCGATCGTTGGTTCTCCTTCCGTAATCCTCGCGGATGAGCCTACGGGAGCTCTCGACTCGAAAACGGGACAAGAAGTGATTGATATTTTTCATTCGCTCAATGCAGAGGGTCGGACGATCGTCCTCATCACGCATGATGCGAAAATCGGAGCCGCTGGAGAACGTATGATCCAGATTTTTGATGGGGAAATCGTTTCCTAAAGTGTTTGTATCGACTCATTTATTTTTCTATGAATCTCTTTCAGACGACAAAACTTGCCGCACGAAATATGCTCGCGAATAAAATGCGTGCGGGCCTTTCGAGTCTCGGAATTATCATCGGAGTATTTTCGGTGGTAGTACTCCTGGCGGTAGGGCAGGGGGCGACGAGTAGTATCGTGAGTCAGGTATCCGCTCTGGGAACGAATCTCCTGACCGTTCGTCCGGGAAGTCCGAATTCGGGAGATGTGCGTCGGCAGAGTGGAAACAATCAGAAGATTTTCACCATGGATCACGTCGATCTGATGCAATCAGTCGAAAATGTAGCAGCGATTTCTCCACTCGTTTCGAGTTCGAAACAGGTGGTATATGGCAGTAATAATAGTAACATCACGATTAATGGAGTCCTCCCTGCGTATGAAAAGGTAAATAATACTCCAGTAATTGCGGGAACGTTTATCACCGAACAGGCGAATACGAATCGAGATAAAGTCGCGGTAATTGGGCCGACGGTGGTAGAAAATCTATTCGGAACCGAGGATCCGATCGGGAAAACGATCCGTATCGGAAATGTCCTCTTTCAGGTTGTTGGAATCACGAAAACCAAGGGAAGTGGAATCGGAGGAAATGCGGATAATGTGATCTATATTCCTCTCTCCACCGCTCAGGTGAGCGTGTTTGGATCGACGTATCTTTCGACGATTTCAGTGATGATTTCGAGTGAAGACAAGATGACGGAAGCAAAAGACACCATCAATCAGATACTTCTGGATGCGTTCAAAATCACGGATCCGACGAAAGCAACCTTTACCGTTTCGAATCAGGCCGATACGCTCGAGACGCTTTCGAGTATTACAGGAACTTTGAAACTTTTTCTCGGGGGAATTGCTGCGATTTCTCTCTTTGTCGGGGGAATTGGAGTGATGAATATCCTCCTCGTGACGGTTTCAGAACGAACGAAAGAAATCGGAATCCGAAAGGCGATTGGTGCCAAAAGTGGAGATATTATCGAGCAATTTCTCGTCGAATCCGTCATGCTGACGTCCGTGGGTGGGCTTATCGGGATCATACTAAGTTATGGTATTGTTGCTCTCGTGAATCTGTTTGTACCGACACTTTCTGCCACGATTTCGAGCAGTCAGATTATCCTGGCACTTTCGTTTTCGATCGGAACGGGATTATTTTTCGGGATTTTTCCAGCCTATAAGGCCGCAAAAATGAAACCGATCGATGCTCTGAGGAGTGAATAATTTTTTAGAAAAATATTATCGAATTTGTCCATATATTTTTCTTTGGCTTCCCCTTCGGGGGAAGCCTTTTTATGAGAATGAGTCTTATCTCATGAGAGCAAAAAAACTTTACGAATCTTATTATAACTATATATTGTGTTTGTTAGTTTTCTCGAGTAACTATATATTGTATTTCTTCACACCGAAGGGTTTTTCACTATGGCTCTCTATAAGATAAAAAAACGAAATGGTACGATCGTGACGTTCGATCAGTCGAAGATTTCGTCAGCGCTCGAACGGGCAATCTCTGCCGTACATGGTTCTGATTTTTCTACGATTCCTGAGATGCTGCATGATATTCTCGTGCTCGTCGAATGGCGATTTCCATCAGGAATTCCGAGTGTTGAGGACGTGCAGGATGTGATCGAGGAAGTACTCGTGAAGCACGGCCATGATACGGTCGCGAAGGCCTATATCCTCTATCGTGAGGAACATGCAAAGATTCGCAATGATGGGGGAGTGATGATCGATACCGAACAGACCATGCGCGAGTATCTCGATCGGTCCGACTGGCGGGTGAATGCGAATGCGAATTCTGGATATTCGCTCGGGGGACTCATCCTGAATACTTCTGGAAAGGTAACGGCGAATTATTGGCTCTCGCATATCTACCGCGAAGAGATCGGAAATGCGCATCGAAATGGGGACTATCACATCCACGATCTCGATATGTTCTGTGGATACTGTGCGGGCTGGTCACTGCGTCAACTTCTGGAAGAAGGATTTAACGGTATGCCCAATCGCATCGAATCCGCTCCACCGAAAAATCTCCAAGCCGCCGTGAATCAGATGATTAATTTTCTCGGAACGCTCCAGAATGAGTGGGCGGGAGCGCAGGCATTTTCGTCGTTTGATACCTATCTTTCTCCTTTCGTCCACAAGTATCGAAAAGAGCTCGAATCAGATATTCATACCCACGGCATAACCTTTTCTTCGCTCGAACAACAGGAATCCTACCTCGAAGAGAAAACCTATCAGTATGTCCTCCAGCAAATGCAAAATTTCGTATTTGGACTCAACGTTCCTTCCCGATGGGGAACGCAGACCCCATTTACGAATATTACCCTCGATTGGTCGTGTCCCGATGATCTGCGTGAAAAAGCACTCCATCTCGGTGGATACGAAATGGGAACCTATGAGAAAACCTACGGTGAACTCGATCATGAACGCCAGATCGTGAATCGAGCCCTCATCGAAGTCTATCGGGCAGGGGACTATCATGGACGTGCGTTTACCTTTCCGATTCCGACGTATAATCTCACCGAAGATTTTCCATGGGAAAGTCCAGAAGTGGATGCGATCTTCGAAATGACGGCGAAATACGGACTTCCATACTTTCAGAACTTCATCGGTTCGCAGTACAAGACGATTATTTCTCCAGAATGAGAAAAAGTTCGAGTCACGAATCCTGATGCCTATGCTCCTGGGGCGGTCCGATCGATGTGTTGTCGGCTCCAGCTCGACCTGCGCGAACTTATGAAACGCGGAAATGGACTCTTTGGATCTGCGGAAATGACAGGATCGATCGGAGTCGTTACGCTGAATCTCGCGCGTATCGGCTATGAATATGCGGGGAATCGAGAAGGTTTTCTGAATCGGGTTCAATACCTCATGTCGCTCGCGAAAGAATCCCTCGAAATGAAGCGAAAAACCCTCACAGAGTGGCTCGAAAAATGACTCTATCCGTATACCTACCGCTACCTTCGTTCGTTTCGCAATCATTTTTCGACGATTGGTCTCAATGGTATGAATGAAGCGATCGAGAATTTCTTTTCTGGAGAAGAAACGATCATGACCGAAACAGGACGAGCATTTTCTCTCGAGATTCTCGATGCCATGCGCTCGCTTCTGAAGGAGTATCAGGAAGAAACGGGGCATATGTACAACCTCGAAGCCACGCCCGCGGAAGGAACGACGTACCGATTTGCTCGAGAAGACCAGAAACAGCATCCCAATATCCGCCAAGCGGGAACTCGTGACAATCCCTACTATACGAACTCGAGTCAGATTCCTGTTGACGCGACGAATGATCCTTTTGCCGCGCTCGATCATCAGAATGAGCTCCAAGGAAAGTATACGGGCGGAACCGTACTCCATCTTTATCTTGGCGAACGTATGGAGGCAGATTCCTGTAAACGGTTCGTCCGAAAGGTAGTCGAGAACTATCAGCTTCCGTATATCACGATCACCCCCACATTTTCGATCTGCCCGAAGCATGGGTATATCGCGGGTGAACATGACTATTGTCCTGAATGTGATGCAGAGATCGGGTATCGGGGACAAAAATATGATATCGCAACACGCGTTCCCTATAGTGCGAACCGAGAAAAGCTAGAGCAATTCCAGAAAGAAATCGTCTCATAAATACTGTTGTGTTATCACATTTTCTCTTCTTGCCGTCCTAAATGCAGTGAAGGATTCAGTTTTTTCTGAATATATCGATATGCTTCACTGCACGGGATAACACAAGATTACCTTATTTTTTTACCTGTATTGTTATGACCCAATTTTTCGATATCGATGGAAATCCCGTCGACCGCACCAAGTGTGAAATCTATACACGTGTTATGGGATACTATCGTCCGGTCACCCAGTTTAACCATGGGAAAAAATCGGAGTTCTATACGCGTACCTGTTTTGATGCAAATATAACGAAATAATTATGTGGATTAGTGCGTATGAACCCTGCACGCTCGTGGATTTCCCAGGAAAAATCGCAACAATCGTATTCGTTCCTGGATGCAATCTTCGCTGTGGATACTGTCATAATAGCGAACTCGTCCTTCCTGAGAAAATTCGCAAGTATCGAGAACGAAAAAAAGAAGCGGAATTTTTCCACTTCCTCGAATCTCGAAAAGGCCTTTTGGACGGGGTTTCTATCTGTGGTGGGGAACCAACCCTTCATGCGGATTTGAGTGAGTTTTGTCGTCGGGTGAAGTCGATGGGATTTCTCGTGAAACTCGATACCAATGGAACACATCCAGAAATCATAGAAAAACTCCTTTCACAAGAAGTTATTGATTATATTGCCATGGATATCAAGCATGTATTTCATGAATATGCGATTCTCACGGGAGTTTCAATCAATCCAGCCATCTATCGTCAATCGATCCAGCTTATATGCGAGAGCGGCATCGAATATGAGTTTCGTTCTACCATTATTTCTGGTGTTCATACGCTCGAACATATCCTAGAAATGGCCGAGTATATCCGAGGAGTGAGTCGATACTATCTCCAGAATTTTCGCACCCATTCGACGCTCGATCCTGATTTTTCGGGGGAACCATTTTCATGATCCGAAATGTGAGCATTCCAGAAACATGTTGCACCGCTAGTGGAGTATTGTGGGGTTCGGATGTAGGGATCTAGGATTTTCCCCCCTTCCAGGCTTCGATTTTTTCTGAGAGGGTCGGATGTGGCGTACTTCGTGGAAGTCCCATGTTATACGTCGAAAAGGGAATCGCCCGACCTGGTTCGATCATAAAATTACATTCTCGCTTGATATTGGCACTATCGAAGTTATACATATCCGTGAATTCCATGATGACGATACGAAATACATTCTCATACAACATGCTCTCAGGCGCAATGAATTCTGGCCAGCAACAAAAAAGCTTTCTTTTCACACTGTCCTTGTTGATGATATTCTCTCCGAGTGCTGTATCGAGAGTGACGGTATGGATAACAGTCTTGATGAATTCCTTATCTTGTTCGAAGGCAATAGTTCCTCGTTGTTCGGTTATCATTTCGCGAGGAATCTTGCTGGTTACAGGGAGTATTCTTCCACCAGTTTTCACTGCATATCCGACACAGATCTTGTGTGGATCA
>CAZDFE010000015.1:0-608 GCA_964504755.1 uncultured Candidatus Peribacteria bacterium | reverse complement strand
ATGGATTCCCTTCATCGTTCACGATAGTTTCGCGGATTTCTGAGAGAGTGATGCGATAATCTTCTCTTGCCTTATTGCGACCGACATCTTGAATTGGCTGGAATACAATTCAGCGGACACATTTCCACTGTCTAGCATGTTCGATGAGTTCAGGGACTTCTTTGTCGTTCACTCACTTTTGTATCACACAGACGAGCGTGGTAGAAATGTTGTATTTATCAAGCATTTCGAGTGCTTTCCGTCGGACATTTCTCATATCGCCATTTCGGATTTTCTTCAGTGCTTCCACTTGGAGTGAGTCGAATTGGAGATAGACCTCGAATCCTTTTCCGATATTCTTCAGTTCCTTCACGAATTCCTCATCCTGTGAAATACGGATACCATTGGTATTGAGCATGAGATGACGAACTGGGCCTGACTTGAGATATTTCAGGATTTCGATGATATTCGGATGAATACTCGGTTCTCCACCAGTCACTTGAATGAGGTCAGGAGTTGATTCTACCCTGAGTAGAGTTTCGTGCATTTTCTTTATCTCTTCCATGCTACGGAAATTCCCACTACCAGGCTCGGAAGAATGATAGCAGATATTGCACTTCATATTGCAC
>CAZDFE010000014.1:0-10780 GCA_964504755.1 uncultured Candidatus Peribacteria bacterium | reverse complement strand
CGTGGACTGAATGAACGCTATTAATCATATCACGGTATTACTATCACAGATCGGGCTATTATCGCTTCGGTGGATCTCGCGATTCGATATATTCCCGATCGAAAACTTCCCGATAAGGCGATCGATCTGATCGATGAGGCAGCTGCCAGTGTGAAGATGAGTATTTCTTCGAAGCCCGTCGAACTCGATAAACTCGAAAAAGAAATCCGATCCCTCGAGATCGAAAAAGAAGCAACCAACGAGAAAAAACGAATCGAAGAAATCAATACACTCCTCTCTTCGAAAAAATCAGAGTATGATGCTCTGTTTACTCGATGGAAAAAAGAAAAGGAGTCTATCGAATCCATGAAAACGCTCAAAATGGAAATCGAGTCCCTGACTCAAAAAGCGATCGAATACGAACGTACGAGTGAGTATGGGAAGGTGGCTCAGATTCGATATGGTGATATTCCCGCGAAACAAAAACTCCTCGAAGAACTCGAAATAGCCCATTCGAATACGGAAGAATCCTCATTTCTGCGCGAACGGGTCGATGCTGAGGAGGTCGCGAGTGTGATCGCAAAATGGACGGGAATCCCCGTCGGAAAACTCATCGAAACCGAGAGTGAAAAATACTTACACCTTCGGGAGATGCTTGCCACACAGGTAATCGGTCAGGATGAAGCCGTACGGAAAGTATCAGAAGCGATCCAGAGAAATAAAGCAGGACTCTCTGATCCACATCGTCCGATTGCTTCATTTCTCTTTCTCGGGCCGACGGGAGTAGGAAAAACAGAAACCGCGAAAGCACTCGCGCGTACCCTCTGGAATGATGAACGTGCCTATATCCGCATCGATATGAGTGAATATATGGAGTCACACAGTGTCGCTCGACTGATCGGTGCCCCTCCAGGATATATCGGACATGATGAGTGAGGGCAACTCACGGAGGCAGTGCGTCGGCATCCGTATTCGATCCTTCTTCTCGATGAGGTAGAAAAAGCACATCCTAATGTGTGGAATATTTTTCTCCAGGTGCTCGATGACGGGCAGCTCACGGATGGGAAATGACGACAGGTGAATTTCTCGAATACGATCATTATCATGACGTCGAATCTCGGTTCAGAATATCTGCTTGCGACTGATGCTAATGCATCAGAAAAAGTCCAGCAGATCGTTCGTTCTCATTTTCGTCCTGAATTCCTCAACCGTCTCGATGATATCATAACATTCCAACCACTTTCATCGGAGGTAATTCATACGATTACACGGATGCAAATGGAGAGTGTGAGTCGTCTTCTCATGGCACGCCATATCATGATCCACTATGAATCTTCGTTGATTGATCGTATCGCGAAACTCGGATATGATCCGCAGTACGGTGCTCGCCCCCTTCGCCGCACCATTCGTGACATGATCATGAATCCACTTTCTCAGAAAATCCTTTCTGGAGAAATCTTGGAGTGAAATTCGTATATACTCACGCTCGATGCATCGGATATGCTTCGGGTGGAACGAAAACAAGAAATATAAACATATGATGGATATATTTCTAAAAAATCCCCAATTGGGGATTTTTCTAATGCCAGAGAATGCTTCGCATCGAGAGTGAGCCCATCGATATTTCTGGTGTGAAATACTTGATCGTATCTGTGGGGTCACTCGCTCCTAGAAGCGGAAAAAGTGGGAGAAGATGATCGTAGGAAGGATGTGCGAGTCGACTCATCTCACCCCAAGAAAGAAAATTCATGAGATTCGCATGATTCCCTGTATCGATATTTTCGGTTATTTTCGCATCGAAATCGAGAGCCCACTGGTGTGACATGGAGTCAGTCCAGTCGATGCGGCCGAGATTATGGACGATATTCCCGCTTCCGATAATAAGGATTCCCTGTTCTCGAAGAGTTTTGAGTTTTTGTCCGAATTCATAGTGCCACTGTGGAGATTTCGTATAGTCGAGACTCAGAGAAATCACGGGAATATCCGCCTCAGGAAAAATATGAAGCAAAGTAGACCAAGCTCCATGGTCGAATCCGCGCATCCAATCCTCCTCGATCTGGTAGGGAAATAGAATATCGCGGATTTCTTGTGCGATGCTTTTTGATCCTGGTGCAGGATATCGGAGGGTGTAAAGCTCTGGTGGGAATCCATACATATCGTAGATCATTCCTGGGGTTTCCACAGTGCTAATGCGAGTTTCTCCTTCTGTGATCCAATGCGCTGAGATCATGAGAATCGCTCGTGGTTTTGTGAGGGTTTTTCCGATGGCTTTCCAGCTCTGCGTATAGACGTTATCTTCGATCGCGTTCATTGGGCTTCCATGGCCGACGAATAATATTGGTTGTTTCATATTTTAGTTTAAAAATTAAAGTAATTATAAGTACTATATGGAAATAGGCAGAAAAGCAAGAGTATTATTTCTCTTCTTCGAAATCATCTTGTCGTAAATCCATTCCCTGTAAGAGGAGATGGGTATCTGCATTTTGTGTGGATCAGAAGGTGTCTCGAAGGATGGGGAGTTGGGCAGGTATGACCCACTCGAGTACAACGATAATTCAGGCTTGTAGAAATGCTTGAATTTGTTGAATTATGACTTGTTTCATATTATTCTGTTTTTCCGTATAGTCATCTCAGAAGTGATCTTTCATACTATTTCCCTCCATATTTCGATGTCATTCGATTGGAAATATTGCACTGACAATTCCTCCGTCTATTTTGATTCGAAATGGTATATTATTCTCTCTGAGATTTGACATAATCAGCATGCTTCGGTTCTGAGAATCAGTATATTTCGTTGATCCGAAACTATAATCATCGATCGCGAGACGAATTCCCAACGACTCTACTCGCTTGAGCTGGTCAATGATCCCCTGAGATAAATTCTCATGTCAATGATCTTCGAGGAGTTCGATAGTAAGGAGATGTGGATTGATTCACTCAGTAATGAAAAAATTCATCATCGTTGTATAAAAGTCTCGATGATCGAAATCTTCTACGAAGGCATTGATCGAAACAGCTTCTCATCGTAGTATTCGTTCTTTCGCTGCTTCGAGCGAGAGGCAAAAAAGGAGAAATGTCCCGTCAGGATGTTTCTTGAGTTCAGAAAAGATAGTTTTTCGCTGCTCTTGTGGAATATTTCAGAAATTGATAAGGAGTTCTTTGAGGATTATTTCTCCATCGAGGGTTCTCATAGGTTCTTCTTTGAATCATGCAGTCTTGACTATATCGATCAATTCCTGTACTGAAAGTGGTTTTTCATCGCTTCATCCAGTATTTGATTCTCATAGGATTTGAGAAACATTTCATTGAACTTGTCTTCAGATTGCTGCTGTGCATGGATGAAGAAAATATGATGGCATTAGTTTTAGTAACCTTTGAAGCATTCAGGAAATTATATCATAAGGGTTTCTCTCTGTCAGAGATGTACTATTCGATAAGAACATGTGTGATAAGAATTCAAAATTATTGAAACAAGTATATGTGCAAATATTAATCAATTCTTAATTTTTGAGGGGAAAGTATATTTTTTCCATTATTTATTTGAAATAATAGATTTTTGTATAGTCTATAGAGTATATGAATTATGGTATTCCATCAGATATTTCTTTCCAATCCATCTCGAATCCATTAATTCTCTCACCTTGAGATATGAGAGAGATACATGAATTGATTCAAGATTTATGGGCAACTCAACTAGGATGACTGGGGGAATTTCTCAGATGTTCATCCCCCGCATGTTCCAAAATCTTTTCGAAGGAACAAATCTTTCTTACTTACCCGAATGCTTCAATGGAGCAAATTCGAGAAAATTGATGAGACAATGTTCTTTGTACCGAATGCTGAAGCTCTCTGAAGCTTATATATGGAGAATGACACTTTCAAGAACTGTCTCTGAAAATGACCCAGAGTCCTCATGCATATATGGTGCTCGTGAGAAATATGGTTGGAGAACTTGTAGGGCATGCCTCCTATTACCTAGGAAACATAGATGATATCTATCAATATGAACTTCATTATCACTATCCTCATATACGTATCTCGGATATGAGAGAGCGGATTATAAAGATTCTGGGTAGTGCTCCAGAGTACATGATCGTACTATCTGCGATCGGACTCATTCCATCCTATAGGGGTCCAACTTATTTATTTCGATTAATGAAACAGGTGGTAGATGAGGTGAGAAATACTGAAGCAATAAGGGGCTATACTTGAATTATGGAGCTCGATAAGACAAATCCCATGTACCGTATATTTACAGGATTATGATGACATGATATTAATGCTCATGCGTGACTTCCAGAACTTGTTGCGAGAAATGTGGCCCCATCTTACGAGAGTCGAATTGTTATTTTTCAAGATATATACAGTCGATTTCATGATTTTTTTAATCAGGCAACATGACCAAAATCGTTTATACGGCAGGGTGAATATTTGGCAAAAGAGAGAAGATAGAATTGCTTCGTTACAGATTTTATGTACCATATACTCTGTCGTAGCTTCTTCTCTTATATTACTATGGGGTATTATCTATTTATTTATATTTGAGTTGTTTTATTTGCCCCATTTCTCGGGAAACAAATCTGGAATAGATACAAAAATCCTTCAGGATTCTTCTTTTTTTGATTTACAGTATCTGCATCATTCTGGTATATATTATATTTTTTATTCTTCTCCGGCATAGAGAATCCGACAATTTTGCTATATCTTTCCCGGAGTGCTTTCTTGATGGGGTTACTCGGGGTATATAGTCTGCTTTTCTTTATCAAACACTTTTCCGCTACCCATACCTATTTTCCAAAAAAATATATTTTTTATATTTTTTGAGTTGTACTATTATTGAGTGGCTGATTCTTGTTTACTGATTTTTTTATTCAGGATATTATTCGATATTCGAATGATGGAATGTATCGAGAAGTATATGGACCAGGTTATTCCGTGATTGTTTTTCTCTATCTACTCTTTGTTGTACTTTTTCCTTATTATTCCTGGAGACAAATCAAACTCCAGTCTGCCCTCAATAAGATCCGTCTTAAGCAGGTTCTAATTGCTACATATGGACTGTTATCAACGTTAATATTTCTTCAACTAATATTGCCAATATGGTGAATATGGGTATTAGAGAAAGAAGTTATTTTTATATATCTTCTTTTTTCAATTCATGTATTCCATGTATTGCGGCGGTATTATTTTTCAAGTATTGGATATCGAATCGGAAGATTAGCCTTTGGTTTTGTATCATTCATACTTTCGATTCTAATACTCTGATGAATTCGATGGATGTATGGGCAAGATATGTCTATGAGTATTTCAGGATATTGGTGATTTGGATTTCAAAATATATTCTTCGATGTATGACTCTGAATTTTACTCTATCAAGTTATCTATAGATTTTTTATCTATCTATTTCTCTGAAATGAGGAAAAAATATTTCTCGAACAATCATTGCTTCAGCTAGAGCGAAATATATCGAATATTACACGACATGATGACATGATTCCCTTTTTGGAAAAAGGACTCAGGAAGATATTTAAGACTCATTTTGTTGAACTTCGAATCTTCCCGGTAGAGTCTAAAAATGCGATACAAAATTATTTTGAGCAACCACTTTCCGATAAAATCATTATTAATGATCTCGTATTTCTCGAAGAAAATAAAGTGCATCTGCATACAGATAGGATTTTGGCGGAACTTCCGAGGGAGGCATTTCTGATACTTCCCCTCTATGATACGAATGGATGAAACATAGCTATACTTATGATTGGCATGAAACCACTCAGAGATTTTTATACCATAATGGAGATTGATGTTCTTCGTCAATTTGTTTTCTTTCTTGAATTGCATCTGAAGTATATCCAGACGTACGAGAAAATTCAGGATTATTCGATGAATCTCGATAAAAAAGTCGATGAAAAGACAATGGAATACAATGATCTTATAAATAGGCAAAAAGAATTTATTAGCATGATTTCCCATGAGATAAAGACGCCAATTGCTGGAGCTATTTTTCAGGCTGATAGCATTCTGGATGATATTGATTCGGGAAATATTACATCTGAATTCTTGCGTTCTGAGGTTTCATGACTCAATGATCAACTTATAAAAACAGGAGAATTACTCTCAAAATTATTCTCTGTTCAGTATTATGATACACATTCTGTCACCCTCTTTCGAGAAAGAGTTCAAATTGCTCGACTTCTCGAAACCGAATGTGAAATCTATGCAAAAATGAACGAGCAAATTCAGTTCATCACACGTATTGATAGATCTATGGGATTTATCGAACTTGATCGTATCCAGTTCCAACAGGTAATTGATAACATATTGCAAAATGCAGTAAAATTTGCATGCCCAAAGAATCCAATTATTGAAGTATCCGCTTCTATTCAGAATGAAGCACTGATAATTATTATTGAGGATAATGGTCAATGATTCCAGAATATGGATATTCAGAAAATATTCGATAAGTATGTTACTGGCTGAGGTGTGTCATCGTGACTCGGGATGGGGCTCTATCTCTGTAAACGTATTATTGAGATGCATGGAGGTGTTATAGAGGCATCAAATGCAAAGGGTGCTCGATTTACTATTACCCTACCTCTCTATATCTAGCAAGGTATCATTCTTCTATTTATTATCCTCTTCGAGTAGATACCCTTCATTATATACGGTTCGAGGATTAAAATTTCCATTTAATTTCTTTCTGAGCTTTGAGATGGTGGCATTGATCGTATTTTCCGAGACTTCCTCGAGTTCATAGGCTCACCAAACCGACCGAACGAGTGATTCACGGCTAATAATTTTCCCAATATTTCGGAGGAAGATATCAAGAAGCAAAAGTTCTTTATTAACAAGGAGAACTTTCCCACTTTCTATTGTTACTTCCTTGGTTTCAGGATGGAATATAAGATTCTTGTAATGAATATCATGTGGTACTTCCATCTGAGCTGGGCGTCTCAGAAGAGCTCGTATTCGTGCCAACAGCTCTTCTGGCATAAATGGTTTTGTAATATAGTCATCGGCACCAATATTGAGCCCATATATAATATTCTGACTATCTTCATATCCAGAGATAATTATGATTGGTGCATTTGATTGTTTCTTGGTTCGAAGCCAGGTAATGATATCAAATCCACTTCCATCACGTAGTCCAATATCAAGAATGTAAAACTGCGAGTTTCCATCGCAATACTGAATACAGTCTTTGTATGACAAAAAAACGGTTACGGTATATCCGAGTTTTTCTAATTTCTTCTGTATTTTTTTTGCGAGAATAGATTCGTCTTCGACGATCGTAATATGCATAAACGAAATAACGTATATGCTCCTTTTATATAAAAATACTTTTTTGTAAAGTTTTATGTATAAAAATTAATGTTTCATGGAAACTATATCTTGTATAGATTTTATTATACTTGGATCCAGAAGGGTTGATACGTCACCTATTGTATTGACTTCATTTGTGGTTATTTTTCTCAGAATTCGGCGCATGATTTTTCCGGAACGTGTTTTCGGCAGTCATGGAACAAAATAGAAGGTATTCGGTATTGCAAACCCTCCGATTTCGGAACGTATTTTCGAGAGTAATTCTTTTTGTATTTCGGTTTTACTTCCACCTCCATCTCCATCGACTGCTACCACAAAGGCAATCGGTACTTCTCACTTTATCGTGTCTGGAATGGCAATAATCGCACTTTCTGTAATAGCCCTATGATCGTTTATGATATTTTCGAGTTCAGCGGTTCCGATGCGATGTCCTGATACGTTCATAACATCATCGATACGGCCCGTAATGCGATAGTAGCCTGCATCATCTATAAAGGCCCCATCCCCCGTTATGAAACCATCGTGGTGGCTCGAAAAATAGGTATTTTCGAATCGGGTAGGATCATTATGGATCGTGCGAGCTCTCCCTGGCCAATTCCCTTCTAATATAAGTTCACCACTTTGGTTTGCAGTGTGTATAGTATTTTGATTTTCATCTATAATTCTTGGTTGTATTCCTGGAAGAGGAAAACCCGCGAATCCTGGTTTACTTTCGAAGGTATTTTTTGGTGTAGTTATCATAATGCCTCCTGTTTCTGTCTGCCACCAGGTATCGACGATATGGCACTTCCCTTTTCCGATATGGGTATGATACCAATTCCACGTATCTTCGTCGATGGGCTCTCCGACGCTTCCGAGAATCTGGAGAGAATGAATTATACTCTTTGGGGTATACTTATCTCCCATGGCAATAAGAGAACGAATGGCAGTCGGTGCCGTATAGAAACCATTTACTTTATATTTCTCGATAATTTCCCAATACCGTGCTGGCGTCGGAAATGTGGGAACTCCTTCGAAGAGCACGATTGTGCCACCATTCAGGAGTGGTCCGTAGGTAAGATAACTATGTCCCGTGATCCAACCGATATCTGCCGTTGGGAAAAATACATTTCCTGGTGCACATCAGAACACTATTTTTGTGGTATAGCCAGCATAGACCATATATCCACCAAGGGCATGCACGATTCCTTTCGGCTTTCCAGTCGATCCTGAGGTGTGAAGTATAAAAATCGGATCATTCGCGTCCAGAGATACTGCCTCACATTCAGATGATCGATTCTCATAGAACTCATTCCAATCCAGTTCTCGAGTATCTCATATATTCGAAAGCTCAGAAACAATGATACGTTCCACACATGAGAGATTTTTGGTAGCTACTTCTACCGTTTCACGAAGGGGAATGATTTTTTCTCCACGAAAAGAATTTTCTGCGGTAATAATGATTTTTGCCTCGGTATTTTCAATCCGTTCTCTGAGGGCCTGAGCTGAGAATCCAGCAAATACGACCACATGAATCGCGCCAATCCGAGTACAGGCGAGCATGGCAATGATAGCTTCCGGGATCATCGGCATATAGAGAAGAACTCGATCTCCTTTTTGTACGCCGAGAGACTTGAGCCCATTTGCACACTTCGAAACTTTCTCGAGAAGTTCTCAGTAACACAGGGTTTTTCCTGGAGTTTCTGAATTATTCGGTTCCCAGTGAATGGCTACCGTTTCTGGATCGTGTCGATCGAGACAGTTATAACTCATATTCGTGCGAGCGTCAGTATACCAATCACCATTCGACGCATCATGTACGGATTTCCATGGAGTATCCCAATAAAAATTACTCGCTACTTCTCACCAAAATTCCTCAGGTGATTCTACACTTTTTTTGTATATTTCTTGATATGATTCGAGGGATCCAAAATGGGGATGCATATGCGCGAGATGGAATAAAAAAGTTTCTTGATTTGCTAAAAACCTGAGATGCGCGCAATACGCATCTCAGGAATATGTTATTTTTCGATTTGAATGGTGATAGTTTTCTCTGCTTCGAGTTCGATCGATTTTTCGAGATCAGGATTGATCATGAGTGTGCCGAGAGTAGAGAGAGTTTCAGATTGGATCATAGCTCAGAAATGTTCCAGAATCACATCATGATGTTCTCCATAAATATGAAGAGAAATACGATCCGTCACTTGGTAGTCCGCTTCTTTCCGCATGTCCTGAATGGCACGTATAATATCACGAGCGTATCCTTCGAGCGCGAGCATCTCAGTAATGGTCGTATCCATCGAAATTACCATGCCATATCCACCTTCCACATCGCCCACTCCCTCGAGTGGAAGATATTCGATCGTGTACTCCCCTGTTTCGAGAAGAAACCCACCAACATCGATACTTCCATTTTCTTTTTCTATAAAGTTTCCATTCTTTGCCTCTACGATGACTTTTTGTACATCTTTTCCGTATTTTGGACCAATTTTTCGAGCATCTGGTTTACAGATTTTTTTTGCGAGTTTTTCTGGATTCTCATATCGAACTTCTTTGACATTGAGTTCATCGCGGATGATCGACTGATAGTATTCATCGAGCTCGCGAGTAATCGTGATCGACTGGAGTGGTTGACGCACGCGGATGTTTTTCCGACTTCGGAGCGCGAGACCGAGTGATACAATATGCTCGGCGATTTCCATATCTCGGTTGAGCTCAGTATCGATCATATGACGATTTGGGAATGTTACATACTGAAGATGGACACTGTTTTCATCTCCTGTGTCATCGCGAGCGGAGCGTGGCGATCCAGTTATAGAGGAATTATTATTCTCATGGATTGCTCCATTCCTCGCAATGACAGAAACATCTTTATCAGTTAAGCCTTTGTAAATACTTTCTGAGAGAAATGGCATATATGGTGCCAAGAGTTTTGATACTTCCAGGAGTACCGTATGAAGCGTCTCGTATCCTGATTTTTTATCTGCTGTCATCTCCGATCCCCAGAAGCGACGACGAGACAGGCGAACATACCAATTTGTGAGCTCATCCATATATTCGACGATCGAACGACACGCTCGAGAGACATCGTATCCATCCATGGCATCATGGACTTGCGCGATCAATACCTGGAGTCGTGATAGAATCCATCGATCGAGTGGATTCGTGATCGAAGTAGTCATGAGTCGATATGGATCTGCATTCCCAATGGTCGTATGGTAGTGAGCATTTTCGAGCGTTTTTCCGAAATAGTGGTGGAGAATCGGACGTGATGTGCCCGCATGTGCTACGATCAGGATTTTCTTGCCATCATATTTCTCGAGAATATCAGCGTAGGCTTCGAGAATGCGACTTTCGAATGCTTCGATTCCTTCCGTAGAGTTATTCTTATAGAGTGTGCGAATATGATGGTTTGTTACCGATGCTTCAGGTATTCCATGGCTTTCCGCGTATTGTTTTCGCATAGCATCATGGAGTATTCCTGCGTATTCTCCAGCAG
>CAZDFE010000013.1:9163-10852 GCA_964504755.1 uncultured Candidatus Peribacteria bacterium | reverse complement strand
GATTTCGCCTAAATCACTATCAGCATTCATTTCCCTCAAATAATGGACGATACATATCATCTTCTGGCGAGATAATAAGATCCTCTCATTTCTGAATTTCGTTCGTAAATACACAGTTCGCATCGGTAATGAGAGCGAGTGGCTGACACTCATTTCCTTCACCCATAACATGAACCGCACTCGCGGCCAACGCATCAGGAACGTTCGTTCGAGCAAAGTGAAAGGGTCGACCAAAAATATCAAGTTTTCCTATATAGTCACGAATTCACTCAAATCCAGCATGCCCAAGTGAAATTCCTATAGTTCCATTTCGAAATGGAATCGTTCTCGAATCGGTGATAATAATTCAGAGTTGTCTTAGAGAAAAATGCTCGCAAAGTTGTTCCCAAAGGAGATAGGCACTCTCATATGAGTTTTTCGGAAGCATGATACACTTGCCATTTCCATTCGATTCATCGATACCCGCATTCGCCATCGGCATACCATCATGCATCGTGAGGTGTACATATTTCGTTCGCGCATACCAGGAACTTTCTCATTTCACATATTCGAGTTTTTCCTCTTCCGTACTCACACAAAATGTACGAGATTCTGCGAGTGCGACAATCTTGGAAGTCACGACCAATACACTTGCTTCTGGAAGTTCGGACATATGTTCGAGAATGAAATCAAAAAGATTTTCTCATTCGAGAAAAATACGAGTTTTTATAGCGGTGACGATCATTTTCGAAGGAGTGAAAGAATAAAATAGGAAAACGGTGTGTAGATGAGTCCACCAATTACTTTGTAGAGCCACCACGGAATCGCCATCATGAGGATTTTTTCAGGAGAAAATACTCCAGCAAATGCGATCGTCATAAAGATGATAGTATCGATTGCCTGAGAAATAAGATTCGAAAACGTAGAAGCAAAGAAAAAGTGATTCCAGAGTTTTTTCGCGAAAAAGAAAGTCACCACATCAATATATTCTGACGCGAAAAAAGCAAACAGTGACGCAATAGCTATACGAGGCGAAAGACCAAAAATAATATCATACGCATTTCCGATTCTCGTATATGTACTCTCTGACCAAGGAATCATATTCCCAAAAAGGTTTGCAAAAGTGAAGAAGAGAAGTGCTAGAAAGCCTGCATAGACAAATTGTTGTGCCATTTCTTTTCCATGGATTTGACCTACAATATCGGTCGTGAGAAAGAGAATCGGCATAAAAAATACCGCCACCGAAAGATGGGTTCCAAATAGAAATGGCATGGTTTTCATACCGAGAAGATTCGAAGCAAATAGTGCGGCGATATATACCGCAAGGAGAAAAAAGAGTTTTTTATGGAACATAGGATTTGATTTGAGACAAATAAAAAAACACCCGAAAACGGGCGTTCTAGAAGCATCTAAAAACAACCCGTTATGCAAGTGGAAAACGAATAAATCCTGACCAAGTGATGAGACGTTCGGAAATAAGCATGGAAGAATTATAGGGAAATGATGAAAAATGCAATTACATTTCTGTGAATCTCTGAACTTTCTGCCCATTCCACTCGACCATATCATACCACATCGAGAGTGGACGAACCGCATAATCATATCCATACACCCAAGAATCAGTTTTTACTTCATACAGAGGACAATAGAGAACCATGATTTCCTCGGTTTCAGAGTGCTTCGCGAGTCCTATCACTTCATAGGTATGGT
>CAZDFE010000013.1:737-9153 GCA_964504755.1 uncultured Candidatus Peribacteria bacterium | reverse complement strand
TCTCATCACTTGGATTTATAGTGGCGCCAGTGGCTACCAGGAGTAGGTTTTTGCATTTATTATTAGAAAGCACATGTAGACAAATCTATAAAAACTGTTGGATCAAAATCGAGAATTATATCAGTCTTTGGAATCTCGTAGCTCGTAATACAATCTCATCCACGAAAACAAGATCACTCAAAATATGGATATATTAGGTTTCAAGTAAATATTCATTTTTGATATGCTCATGTTGAGATATTACTGTATTTGGATAAACAGTATTGTTGATTTCAATCGATTGCAATAGGTGGGACAAGTGCAACTCCAGATAAAATAAAGTTTTTTCCTACTTGGATGAGTTCAAGTCTCGGATATCAATATAGATTATACGAAACATATGGTAATTCTGGAAATTGTGAATGTGGTATGATATCCTGAAGATCAGGATTCATAGAGAATTTTGCATTAATATTTACTCCGATACTCTTACCACCATAACGAATAAGAGAATATTCAAAGGAATCAGGTTGAATTTTGGTGACATATACAATAATACGAGAAGATGAAATTCTTGGCTCTACAACAAAAATATACATTACTGCTCCCAGTCAGATAAGCAGTGAAATACTGAGAAAATATCCTATATTCTTCAATATTTGATTCCCTAGACCAAGACACAATCATCATATTCAACCTATAATTCCTGTGAAAATAGGTATAAAGAGCAGAAACTCAGCACCATGAGCTATACCATAAGCAAGGGGAGTAATCGCAAAAAATCAAATAAGTCACCCAAGGATGATTCAGAAAGATATATTTCGTATTTTACGCATGGAAAATAATTACTTCCCTAGTACCGCTTTTATCCTTCTCACCCCTGCACTACTCGACTCCTCTTTCACGATTTTGAATCTTCCCATCTCTACAGAATTCTCAACATGAGGTCCACCACAGAGTTCACGAGAATATGTGACACCATTTGCTCCGACCATAGAGTACACCTTTACGATATCTGGATATTTTTCCCAGAAAGCTCACTCTACCCCCGAGTTCTTCGCCTCAGTTTTATCCATATTCGAAATAGTCACCGTCAGCTCAGAAGTAATAGCTTCATTCACATAGTCCTCAACCGCCTGTATCTGTTCAGGTGTCATTTTCTCTGGATGAGTAAAGTCGAATCGAAGTCGCTCAGCGGTAATATTTGATCCTGCCTGGTGGACTCCATCTCCGAGAACTTTTCGAAGTCCTGCGAGCATGAGGTGACACGCCGAGTGCAGTGCTGTTGTCTCAGTTCCATCATCAGCAAGTCCTCATTTAAATTTTCCAGCCGCAGCGGTACGAGACTTTTCTTGATGTTCTTCGAATGCCTTCTGAAAACCTTCTACATCGACCGTAAGTTCATGCTCACGAGCGAGTTCCAGAGTCATCTCGAGGGGAAATCCATAGGTATCAAACAGAGTGAATGCCTTTGATCCTGCGATTTGTGTCACTTTTTGACCACTGCGTTCAAACGCGATTTTGAACCCATTCACGATTTTTTCGAATTCACGATTCCCTTCCTTCAGGGTTTTCGAGAAACGAGATTCTTCCTGAGAAAGTTCATTTCTGATTTTGTCAGCATTATTTTTCACACTCTCATAGATTCCCGAAAACTGCTCGATATAGATATCAGCAATCTCAGTCGTAAATGGCAATTCATATCCCATCTTATAGGCTTCACGAATCGCACGACGAATGAGACGACGGAGAATATATCCTTGATCGATATTTTTCGGAACCACACCATCAGCGATCATATGAGTCGCGGCACGCAGATGATCCGCGATGATACGAGCACTGCGCTCGACATAGTTCGATGCCCCGACGATTGCACGGATTTTCTCGAGGACTGGAGCAAAAAGGTCTGTCTCATAGACACTCTTCATCTTGTTCAGCGTCACTGTACATCGTTCGATACCCATACCCGTATCGACGCATTGTGCGGGAAGTGTCTCGAGCGTATCGGCATTTACACGATTATACTGCATGAAGACATTGTTCCAGATTTCCATCCACATCTTCGAATCGGTTCCCTTATTCGAGCCTACGGGTGGCTTGCCTTCACCCATATAGTAGAATATCTCCGTATCTGGACCACATGGCCCCGTCGGACCCGCTGCCCACCAGTTATCCTCCGCAGGTAAGTATGCGATACGCTCTGCAGGCATACCGATCGATTTCCAGATATTAGCCGACTCTTCGTCTCGTGGAGCATTCGCATCCCCTTCGAAAACGGTTACCGAGATCATCTCTGGATCGAGCGCGAGCCAATCAGGAGAAGTGAGAAATTCCCAACTCATCGCGATTGATTCCGCCTTAAAATAATCTCCAAGCGACCAATTTCCGAGCATCTCGAAAAATGTCAGATGCGTATCATCTCCCACATCGTCGATATCTCCCGTTCGAACACATTTCTGCACATCAGCGAGTCGAGTCCCGAGGGGATGCTTCTCGCCGAGAAGATATGGAACCAACGGCTGCATTCCCGCAGTATTAAAGAGAACGGAAGGATCGTTTTCCGGCACGAGCGGTGCAGATGGGATCACAGAATGCTCTTTGGATCGGAAAAAATCGAGATATTTCTGACGGATTTCGGAAGCGAGAATCATAGGACAATGAATAATGAATAAGTAAAAATATCGAATCAATGGGCTGATTATAGAAGAAATACCAAAAAAATCCACTCGAAAAATTGACAAGAAGAAGAAGAAGAAGAAGTATTCTGTGAATATCCGCCATTATTCTGCGGGAATCTCTTTTTTAGGACTCACTCCCTAATCAAATATTGATTTCCTGTCCGAAGTGAGGCGGATGGGGTGGAGAGATTTATGAAAGCTATGAAAGCAAGGAAAAACAAGCTGAAGTTTTATGCTCAGCTTTTAGGAGGAGTGTTACTATGTGTCTTGTGGCTAGTATGCTCTTTCATAAGGGTAATATGGCCAATATTGGGCGCATATTTAGTTTATATTCTTTCGTAACCCTACCCACCACCCACTCGCCGCCACCTTCGGGTGTGCGGCTTGTTTTTTATTGTTTTCAGTATAAGTGAAAATATTTCAACTGAATTCTAGTATTTGAGAGACTATTGTGCATCTATATTTTTCTCTTTTCTCATAAAACACCCTTCTATCTCGCAAGTCCCCGATATGCCCCAATCAGAGCAACAATGCTACAGATTCCGAGAAATATCGAAACCGCATGGAATGAAATATTCGCATGGAGAAAGTGTGAGGTAAACATAAGCGCGGAACCAAGGATCGAGAGGAGGAACCCATAGAGCGCGGAACCATAGTTTCCATTCGCATCCTTACCGATTTCCTGGAGAAAGTAGGATTCTGCGATATTCACCGCACCACCGAAAACGAGACCAAGAGCCAAGGCGAGTATCTGAACCATGAGAAAATCCCCACTCTGATGAGCCCACTGGAGAATAAAAGAAAATCCAAATACCAATATCATAAAAATAGTTCCGAGAATCAGGAATCATTTTTCTCGAGTGACGGGCAATTTCATAGAAATGATATTCCCGAAAACCGCACCAATACTCGAGAAAATCAGGAGAGCCGAAGCCTGCATATTCGTCTTTCCGAAGGCTTCGGTCGAGAATCCTACCGCGAGCTGTGCTGCTTCCGTCGATATCTGCCAGAGGAGTCCGAGCGCGATCATCATATATCCGAATCGTGCAAACATTTTTGTATAGCCAGCAAGGGATTCTCGAAGCGAAAATGGAACTTTCTGACCTTCTGGCCTCAGAAACAGAGTCGCGAGAAGCCCTGAAGCAAGGAGTCCGAGAAAAACGAAAAATCCGATCATGCCATTTCCCTGTCCGAATCCTGCTCCCACGACCGTTCCGCCGATCATCGAAGCGATAAAAATAATCGTCGCGATTCCTCCGATAACCATCGAAGAGAGTGAGAGATTCGACATTTCTCGACCGACGAGCATATTTTTCCCGACGACGTAGAGTCCATACGCGAGCCCCATCCCAATCGTCGAAAGGGCAAATATTCCCCTATTTTCTCAGAAAAAAAATCCGAGTACCAACATCACGAGTCAGAAGAAGATCGAACATGCGAGAATATGTTTTTCTCGAAAGCGTGCGTAGATCGGTCCACCGATCACATAGGCCAGTGAGCTTCCGAGGAGGATATATCCTGCGATCATTTCGAGCGTCGGATGAAATCCTGAGTCAGCAAATACGCCCCAAAAGAAGTATTTCACGCCAGAGTAGAATATACTCCAAAGTGCAATCAGAACGAGTAAGGAAAGAAAATGGGAATAGGTTCGCATAATCGAAAATAAGAAATTACAATGGAAGTGTCCAGGCTATCATATGAGATTCGAGCTTTTTGCAAGCAACTCGATACTGCCTATTCTGAAAAACTATGATTCCGATCGTATCAGCCCCTATTTCTCTTGAGAGAGATTTTCCTGATTCTACACCAAGAAACGAAATAAGGTACATCTCAGAAATATGATCCAGCTCGATTCCTATTACTTTTAGGAGTGATTCTTTCATTGTCCAAAGACGATAAAAATTCTCGAGATTTTTTCCACCAAGAAGTTCATATTCCCGATCCGAATGAAGAGAAAAAACGGAAGGATCACGTTCTCCTATGTGCTCGATATCGATACCAATTTCGAAATCAGCATACGCGACGAGCACCATATCTTTCGTATGAGAAATCGAATAATAGTACATTTCATTTTCGAGGAGAAATGGCTTTGGTTTGCCAGAAATTTCTTTTTCTAAGAGAGGAATCGTCCCGAATTTCTCCTGCAATGAAGTCAAGAGATAGTATCGAGCCACGAGACTCTCATATTAAAAATTCTCTGATTCCAGAACAGGAAATCGCGAAAACACCTCAGTACGAGAAATAGAGTGGAGCGGATGGTAGGCGAGGTGAAGAAATGACATTTAGTCGAGGAAAAAAGAAAGTCGAGAACGCTTCCAACTCTTTCTGAGATTGTATTCCGAAGCTATAAAACTCTGATTTTGTTTCGAACTATCGATAAACATGACTGACTCCAATTGATTCGATGGATTCTCACATTCGTCATCATACTTCTCTACGAGATCATTCGGTGGATAGGTAATCCCCCCCGTTCCCACACGAACGAGACGAATATGGAGCCCTTCATCTCCACTATATTCTGGGAGATACGCCTTCGTAATCAGAGTCGAACACACAAAAGCCTTATCAGAAAAGAAATTAAAAGAATAATCATATCATACCCCCAGGAGTTTCAATGTCTTTCGAAGAACTCGATGAATTTTCTCAGGAGAAAACGGGGTTCGAAATGCAGAAAAATAATCATAGTGAGAAAGAAACTGTTCGAGAGGAATGATACGAACTCATGATCCTATTGCCTCTATCACATATTCGAGATGACCTTCGAGGTCAGATATGCCATAGGTATCATATAAGAACTTACCAGTACCAACATACATAGCCATGTGCTTCCAGAATCCAGGAATCGAGACATTGGTCGCTTCCCAGTTTCTCCTCACGAGAAAGATATCTCCAGGTTTTGCTCTCTGAGAATAGGTATGTATATTTTCGGGAGAAATATAGCCATGCTTGGGACGAGACAGATGAATATCTGCCATAAAACGACCACCATGTTTTGCGATCCAAGTAAGTAGTAGAGTGATTCGATACCAGATATAATACCACACATTGATCATATCGAGTGAAAAATGTTTATGGTTATAGTTCGCTACTTTTCTCGGATGATCGACGAGTGGATACAATACTGGATCAATATAATCTTGAAAAAGATGAATAAATTCTTTCGGATAATGCAGATAATACAGAAATCCTGGATGATAAACGTATCGAGCAATCGTCGAATAATTATGGAGAAAGGTGTCATCAAGGTGCTGTCTGATAAACACTTCGTGTCAACCAAACGTTTGCTGAAGATCGTAGAGAAACTCATAGTACATATGCACCGCATAGTAGCGAATGAGAAATTTTTCCCATTTTTTTCCAGAAACAAACGAGAGAAAGTCACGAGTTCGTATAATTTTTCGCAAGCGAATGAACACGAAAAAAAGTGGTTTCCAAAGTTCGGAAAGAATATGCTTTTCCTCATCCGTATAGAGAAAATCTTTCTTTTGGAATAATGGATTCTTTTTCCAGTCATCGAGGGCTGAATGAAAATCAGACTCGATACTATGAAAGGTTTCGATGGCAACAGTAGGTTTCATACGTTATTAGTGTATTTGTAGAAATTTCTCGATCGATTCATTCACGACCGAAAAGGAGAGAATATTCTCATGCGTTCCTTCGGGAACTTCAAGAGTAGTTATTTTTTCTGGATATGGGAATGAGTGCTGTAATGTGCGAGTATGTTCTGGCGGGATAGTAGTATCGTTTGTACCAAATACAATAAGCACTGGGGATATTACAGATTTTGCCCATTCTCCAGAAAAAAATGGATTTCTCAGGAGAAAGGAAATAGGAAAATAGGAGAATAATTTCTTTTCTTTGGCGACCGAAAGGATCGAATCATATGGAGTAATCAAAATCACTCCTGATACTGCACGTTTTGAGGCTACATAATTCGCCACACCCGAACCAAGACTCCGGCCAATTAGAAAGATAGAACCTGACTGAAACCATCATTTCTCGAGACCCCTATCATATATTTCGAGAGCATCAGAGAGTATATTTTTTTCTGAAGGTTTCCCCTCACTTTCTCCATATCCACGATACTCGAAGGTAATAAGATTCGTTCATGTCATATTCCAGCCAATGGCAGTATTACGAACATCATCCGCATTTCCACCGAACGAAAGAACCGTTTTGGTCGCATGAGGCGTATTCTTCTTCCAGCCCGTGAGAATTGTACCATCAGTCGCCCGAAGTGTCAGTTTTTCTATAGCAGGATACTGACTCATATTTTTAGATGACTTCGTGTATTCAGGGTAGAATAAAAATGAATCCTGAAATAAATAGAGAAAAAGACACACTCAAAGATAGAGAAAACTAACGATTACACTGAGTGTCAACAGTGCATAAAATAATCATTTCATACTAGATCATTGTTTTTAAGAGTTTATAATCCGTCTTTCCCGTTCCAAGAACCGGGATCATCTCGAGTCGTTCTACGCGTGCAATCTTCACGAGATTCGAGGCTCCATTTGCATGGATACAGTCATTCATCGTATCAGGAGTAGTATCAAATGTCGTAAAGGCCACGATCGTTACGACTCCATCTTGCTCTTTTGCTTCGATCGCGAGTGTTGTAACTTCAGGATCACCGTACTGTTCGAGAAGGATGGATTCGATCGCGGGCAGTGAGATCATCTCCCCTGCAATCTTCACAAAACGCTTGAGTCGACCCGTAATATAGAGGAAACCATCCGCATCCTGGTAGCCCAGATCGCCCGTTTTATACCACGTATGCCCGTAGAATGCTTCGAACGGTGATTCGATCGCGGGATCGATATAGCCTGAGAAAATGCTTTCTCCCCGAACGTAGATCATCCCCTGCTCTCCGACAGGAACTTCACTTCCATCTTCGAGCGAACGAAATATAGGAGTAATCTGAGGAAGAAATTTGCCCGCACTTCATCGTTTTTGTTTCTCGAGAGGATTTACCGTCACGATCGGAGAACATTCCGTAATGCCATATCCTTCGAGAATCGTTGCTTCGCTACATCTTTCCTGAAATAAACGAAATACATCATCCGTACATTTCTCAGCGCCTACGAATACGAGCCTGAGACTCTGGAGGATTTCTTTCGGATTCGCAGAAAGGATCATCCGCAGAAAGGTAGGAGTCGCCGAAAAAATCGCAGATTTCGTATGAGCAAGTATTTTTCCGATGGTTTTTGCATCGTTCGGATCGGGCGTATAGGCGACCTGAAGAGGAGCAATGAGGGGAAAAATCGTATTAATCGTGAAGCCAAAACTATGAAACGGTGGGAGAAATCCGAGAAGTGTATCATGACGATGAAATGGTACGAGTTCGAGGGCGCCACGAATATCAGCGAGGAGATTCTGATGCGTGAGTACTACTGCTTTCGGGAGGGATTCACTGCCTGAAGTGAAGAGCATGACCGCTTCGGATCGAGCTTTTGGCAGGAGAAAGAGTGATTTTTTCACGACAGAAATGAGCTTCACCGAAAGTGGAATATCTCGGATAATATCTTCGATAAAAATCATTTTTGACTCGAATTGTGAAAGCCAAGGAGAAGTGATTTTCTCATAGAACTTTCGACTTGTGAGGATCGTATCGAGTCCCGCGAAATTCATACAGTGGGCAAATGATTTTTCTCCTACCGTCCAGTTCAGCATAACTGGGAGTTTTCCAGAAAGATAGGTTCCAAATAAGAGAAGACTCGTCGCAGAAAGAGCCGGAAGCATGATCCCAATATGATCTT
>CAZDFE010000013.1:0-727 GCA_964504755.1 uncultured Candidatus Peribacteria bacterium | reverse complement strand
GTATACCTCCTGAGGTATGTTCCGATAACGTATGATTTCAGGAGAAAAGCATCTCGAGTCATCATACCCGTCATGGCATCATAGAGAAATGGAGACGACTTCTCACTCCGAAAATTCCGACGAGCGAGCGTGAGGATCGTATCATCTGGAGTATATGCAATATAGATCACCTCACTGGAAGGTACTACAAAATTCACAGGAGACAATTTTTCCTCTCATTGGAGTTTTCCGAGTGCGAGGGCTGCCACGTCTCCGATCGTCTTGATGAGTCCTATAGGAGGATTCGAAGCATTCGGGAAGAGAGCCTGAATACTTGCTTTAATTTCTGCCATATCGAGAGAATCCGCATGGAGATCGAGGATGAGATTGGTTTCGAATGAGAGAAGAGTGGGATCGATTTTTTTGAGTTCTGCGATTTTCTGCTTCACGGTATCGAGTGTTGCGGTATCCATATCCTCTTCTCGGAAATCTCCTTGTTTCGAAAGAGCAGCGATAGAATCAGGGATTTCCTGTGGCTCCACCTTTCCTGCCACATCGTCATGATAGAAATAATGCGGGATAAACTGACATACTTCATTTCCTCATTCATTATAGAAGTCCTGAAGTTTCTGATTAAAAATATCAATCCCTTCCTGATGCCACGCGCGCAGTTCATCCGTGATATCGACGAATTCGATACTCACCCTTCGTTTCGGGAGAAAAAATATCCCATTCGCGAGGATATACC
>CAZDFE010000012.1:0-11209 GCA_964504755.1 uncultured Candidatus Peribacteria bacterium | reverse complement strand
CTAGAAACACTCATGAAAAAACATCAAACCGAAATGGAAACACTTCGATCCAGTTCAACAACTCCAGATACAACAACCATGGAAGCAAAACGTACTGAATTCAAAACAGAAATGGATGCGCTCGTGACAAAGTATCCAGAACTCAAAACTGCCATGCCAACGCATATGGAAGGTGGAAAAGGAATGGGAAGACATGGCGGACGAGATGGAGGGGAATTTGGTCCGATGAGCTCAGTCATATCGAGTCTCACGGCCGATGAGCAAGCAAAAGTAAAGACGATTCGCGAAAGCTATAAGACAAAAATGGACTCTCTCCGAACTCAAGAAAAAACTGAGATAGAAGCTGTCATTTCTGGAAATGCTACCGCGAAAGCAAAATATGTAGAAATAGAAAAAAATCGTCCTACTCAACGAACTCAATCCGCAACAGCACAGTAAAATCAAAGTATTTCCCGAAAAATCCCCATATTTTTGGGGATTTTTCATCTTTTTTAAAGTCGACTTAAACTCCATCTATATAGTTTCCATTAAGAATCGTTGCTTTTTTAGCTTATTTCTTATACTCAATCTATGAAAATTCTCGTGATCGAAGATCATCCAAAAATTCGAGAAAATATCATCACTTACCTCAGTATCAAGGGATATACCACTGAATGAGCCGTGCATGGTGCTGAAGCCCTCGAAAAAATACATGCCAACTATGATATCATCATTCTCGATGTGAATATGCCGATCATGGATGGACGAAAATTTCTCGAAACGATCCGAGCAAACGGAGTCCAGTGTCCTGTTATCACGCTCACTTCGAATTCGATGATCGATGATAAGCTCGAGATATTCGATCTCGGAGCGGATGACTATATGACAAAACCGTTCGATATGAGAGAGCTCGAAGCGAGAATCATTGCCCTCGCTCGGCGAAAAGAAAAAACCATCGAAGAATTCATAGAAATCGGACCATATACGATCGATACAGCGAAACACCTCGTGAAGCAATGAGAGGAAGTCATGGAAATATCGAATAAAGAATTCTGAGTCCTCGAGTTTCTCGGTCGAAATAAATGATATCCAAAGAGTAAAGCAAGTATCCTCGAAGCGGTATGGGGAATGCGGGAAGAATCACTGAATTTCAATAGCATTACCCTCGAAGCACATATCTCTACGATCCGAAAAAAACTCGGAAAAGATATTATCGAAACTATAAAATGAGTATGATACCAAATCAACTA
This sequence comes from uncultured Candidatus Peribacteria bacterium, assembly GCA_964504755.1. Lineage (GTDB taxonomy): Bacteria > Patescibacteriota > Gracilibacteria > BD1-5 > UBA2023 > CAZDFE01. The sequence continues at coordinate 9,980 of CAZDFE010000012.1, read as the reverse complement.
AAACATCTCTCCCTCGAACAAAAACTCGCTCTCAAAATCACAGTCATTTCATTTGTGATTTTTATACTTCTTATCGGAACGATTATTGCTTCCAGTTTTTGGTATCTCAAAACAGGAATGATCCGGGATTTCGAACGTGAGACCCGAATAGTTCCTGATTTTGGATTTCTACAAAATGTAATAGAGAGCTCCGAACAAGTTGATATTTTTCTCGCGAAAACTAAGTTCGAATGAAGGGGTGGGCCAAAAATACCTCGAGACATTCTCGTATTCGATAAAAGTGGATCCATCCTAAAAAATGATTTTCTGACGATCAATCAGGATGATCGAGCATCGATTCTTCGTCTCCCAGAAAATATGATACGACTGGTTACAATCGATGATAAAGAATTACTTATTTTCCGAATCAGTAAGGAAAATTTCGATATTTTCCTTACTCGAAATATGCATTCTCTCTATGAATTTCATGAAAAATTGATTTTTATGAGCATGGGAATTGGTGCTCTCGGAATTATCCTCCTCTACTTTCTCGCACTCTATTTCGCGAAACTCTCGATCACTCCCATTCGCGAGCACAACGCCTCACTCGAGTCCTACAATCGAAATGTGGCGCACGAACTCCGCACTCCCCTCGCCGTTATGCAGTCGAATCTCGAACTCATAGAGCTCACGGGTGAGAAAAAACTTATCGAATCGAGCAAAGAAGAAATCAACTCTATGGAACGTATTATCGAAACCCTCCTCTTTCTCTCGAGTCCACATAAAACATCACTCGAAAAAGAAAAAATCGACATAAAAAAACTCACAAAAGACGTGATAGACAACTACCACGATAGCGATATCCATTTCGAAGCGAGCAAAGGAAATATCAACCTCATAACCCATGAAGAACTCTGGAAACGAGTACTGACAAATCTTATCGACAATGCCAAAAAATATAAATCCACAGGAAAAATAGAAGTCCAACTTACTCCAAAAAATCTCACCCTCAGCAATGCTGTAGATCATACTCTCGAAAATCACACCATCGAAAAACTCACAGAAGCATTTTATCAGGTTGATATTTCTCGACATTCGAGCGGACATGGGCTCGGACTCGCACTCGTGAAAAAAATCGTCGAAACATCAGGATGGACCATGGAAATCCAGTGCGAAAATCATAAATTTTCTATCAAAATTATTTTCGGATAGAGAACTCCCCTCTGAAAAAAGAATATACATCCTATGTAGGAGAAAATATTTTATGGTTTGTCTAGGTTTTCTTTTCTTTCCTTTTGCGAAAAAAATACTTTTCCGATACAATTTGTGGGCGTATATTTATCCGTTACTTTTTTTCTATGGCAGATACTCAGGTACAGACTCAGGATCCACAAGATCAGACAGGAAGCACTGGAACAATCCAAACTGCTACTACAAAACCTCTTTCTATGAGCGAGCAAGCCGAAGTAGAGCAAACCTTTGCTGAGGCAAAAGATTTTCGTCAGCTCGGAGAAAAAATCACCGCTCCACTCGATTCGATCATCGCAGAAACGGCAACGATCATCGACAGCGATCCGATCATGCAGGTTTCGGATGAACTTTCCCAGATGAATAATTCGGTCCAAGACGTTTACAAAGAAATCATCAATAATGATGGAACGGCGATGCGTATCGCAAAATCCATTCCCCTACTCGGAGGACTGATGAAAAATCTCGACTCCAAGTGGGACGAAGCGAAGTTCAATATCCAGAGCCTTCAGGGAAAGATCGAAATGATTTTCTCAGGATTCGATCAGGCATATAACTCACTGAATACCAGTGTCGATATGCAGAAAAAATTCCTCGAAGGCATTGATGAAAATCTCGGAAAAGTCGTGGCATATCGAGACTTTCTCACGGGAAAAATCGAATCGTTCAAGGCACAATCGACAGAAACAACGGATGAAACAACGAAACTCAAACTCGAAATGTTCATCCGTCAGGTAGAATACTTTCAGTCAAATCTCAATGTCCTTATCGGGAATCTCGATATGGCTCGAAAGCGTCTCCTCATGCGTCTCGATAGTGCTTCGAAACTCTCGCTCGCCATGAGCTCTTCGCGTCCGATTTTCAAAACCCTTCTCTCGACCGCTCTCATCGAAACCAGTTCTCAGAAAGCACTCGATGCCAGCATGAAAGCCATCGACGTGATGGGGAGTACGATCGATAAGATGAGCTCTGAACTCACGGATAAGGCGATCGAGTCTTCTCGAAAGAGTGAAGAACTCTCATCCAAGCCAGTTCTTTCCTCTCAAGTATTTGTCGAAAATGTGAACAAACTCAAGGCTCACTTTGAAACGATCGAATCCTACCGTGCTCAGGTAAAGCTCGAAGCTGATGCGGAGAAAAAAGCCTTCGATGATGCGAGTGAAGAACTCAAGAAAGTAAAAGTACTCAATGCAAAAGACCAAGAAGAGCTCGCGAAGGAACTGAATCAGTAAAATAATTTCACCAATATGTGAAAAAATTATCTCAAAGATTTAGTACTTGGAATATTTTTATTACCAGCTGTAATATACCTAAGTATATTCGTGTTCGTGAGCCTTTCATGAGCAGAATGAGATGTTTCGCTTTTTTTGATAGGTTGGTTAGGAATTTTTACCTGATGCTTACTCGGCATAGGATACGCTTTCTATAGATATAAAAGGTCTAGATTTCGATATCAAGAAGACATTACTAATTGAGATCAAAAATATCCTATTAAATACAAAATCCTGTATCTATTTCTCCCACTTAATATTATTGGGGCAAGCATATTTCTTGTAATGATCGGAATGTTTATATATTGATATTTGTATTTTCTTATTGTAGAAGGCTTATAGATGTTTTGGCTAACAGGGCTTTGTAATAAGCCTTATGTTATGACCTCCTACTATACTCGCGAAGGAACTGAATCAGTAATTTTGTTTCGTCATTGCGAGGAACGAAGCAATCCAGGTTCTAAGAATTGCAAAAATTGACAAGAAAAGCTATGATAGAAATATTGTAGCTTTTTGTTTGTATGGAAAATATCAATCTCACACCTGAGGAAAAACAAGAATTGGAAAGAAGATGATTTTATGCAGTTAATTTATATTCAGTAAAAGAATATCTTTTCAAGTTAACTTTCTTAGCCGCCTTATTACCTCATGCGATTATTGTCTTATGTGGTCTACTTTATGTGCTAGCATTATTAATTACTCAGATTCCACATTACATAATATGAAAGGCTTTTAGTATAGATTTTTTGTATGCTGGAAAGTTATTCATTCTTATGCCAGAAATTCTCACAACAATCTGAATAATATATATAATCTGGTCAATTACATGAGGCTTCATTTTGGCAGGAAAGATATTTTATCATGAGAAAGGGGTTATTTTTTGATGAAGAAATTATCCAAGTGAGGAATTATCCTATGAGTTAATAAGAAAGACTTTAAGAAAATTCTGATTCTTGCCATTAAATAAAAATATCTCAGGGAATTCATTTAGTATTATGAATTATTTAAATTCACTTTGATTAGTAATTTGAAATAATCAGGGCCCCACTTTTATGTTTCTTATATTTCTTATAATATCTACTGATTATATATCTATAAGGCTTATTATTATTGATTATATAGTTCATAGTGGATATTTTTGAATACTTATGTCCTTAGTCTATATCATATCTGTACTATTTATTATTGGAATAAGTATTAGTATACTTCATCGAATCCTCAATCCCCTCTATGCCTTCTGAAATATTGGAATGAAGATACAAGAGCTGGCTCCAGAGATCGAACAAGAGAGTAACTTGATCCAGTTAGAATTTCAGAAAGAGAAAAATCTAGCAGTACTTCATAGTGGATTTAATTCACTTTCTCTCACGTTTTCTCAGATTATGGAACTGGTATTGAAACTCGAGAAAGTAGAAAAACGAGCAAATAAGGGAAATCTTTTTGACTCTGAGAAATATATCGGCTCTCTGCGAACAGATATCACTGCACCACTCGTGGAACTGAAGAAATTTCTCGAAAAACAGAGAGAAGAACTCCTCAAATCACAGAAAGAACTCATGAGAGTCATGACTGGTGGATCAAGTACCATTCAGGGAAATGTAGAACTCGGGGACAAGCGAGGAGATATCCTACTACAAGAGCTCAATACGAATATCGAGAAACTAGAAGGGATGCTCTATAAACTCACATAATATATGATAGTGTATTGATTTTTTATTCGTATTTATTCGAACATTCTTCGGCAGAAACTCCAGAAAATACGACTCCAGTTTTTTCTAGAATTCGAGGAATTTAATCGTATTTTTCAGCAAGAATGACTTTCCAGAAATGCAGGAGAACATCTTGATGCTATTTCCCTCATATTTCCTGATATACTCTCTCGAATTCAGAAAATCGAAAGACTCGAAAAAAGCATAGGAGATACCAGCACATTTAACGGGAGTGATTATATCGTATCACTCCACCATGATGTATATCGTGTCCTTTCTCAAGTACAAGAAAACCTAGAGATACAGTATCGATCTCTCATAGAAGGGAGGAATTCTCTCGAAAAAATACAATGAGATGAAACTATCCAGCTCAGAAAAACTATACATCAGACACTCGAATGAGAAATAAAAATAGCGCTCGAGAAAGTGAATAAAAATATACTTCTACTTCAGGATACCTATCGAGAATACCGTTCTGATAGATATATTTCCTTATAAATAAATAGGTGGAATTTTGTATTTCTTTTGTTTTTACTATAATCGGAAATATTTCTTTCTCCCACTCTTTATGCTCACAAAAACTCGAGAACAGACAACCCTAGAAGAGAGTATAGAAAATCCAGGAAATATAGCAGAGCAGGTAGAAGAACGAGGATTTTACCTGTATGAATGGATTAGTCCTGATGAACTTCGCATGACACTCGAACGAGACTATCTCCAGATCGTCCGCTGGGCGAGTATTCCTCTGGCGATTATCACGGGGATTTTTTGATTTATAGGACTTGGTGCTGGTATCATCGGATCGATTTTTGCGATTCTCTGAGTCTTGGCGATATTTTATGGAATCGTCGGAATCATTCTTTTCTTTCGATTTCTCTATCGATCGTATATGTATACCCGCGGAGCCAACGTCGTGATTACGGATAGTCACTATGTGCAATGAGGAAACGTGCTCGATAAAAACAATCCGGAAAATATTCGAAATGCATTCCGCCCGTTCGAAGAAATGTTTGATGAAACGTTTCTCGGAACATCCAACCTCCTCCAGAAAAAAGAGCATGCCAAGAAGGCTCTCTTCGAGAATCTCAAGGAGATAATGATGTGAGGTGGAAAACTGATCGAAAAAGTAGGGTGATCTCGCGAATCTGGAGGTATTATCGCAGTTATAGTCATAGCAGGGATACTCTATGGCATCATGATGGGAATCGTATATTTTATAGGAATATTTTTTATCGCGATTTTTGGTCGTATTTTTTCTTGGTGAGCCCATAGATATCTCCTCGCGACGAGCAATACTGAGCATGTAATACAGACTCTTTTTTCGAAAATTGATACTATCTCGAAACAACTCTCCTCAGAAAAGTGAACTACTATTTCCCTCCTGGATGAGGCATATGCGAATGCCTGGAAAGAAAATCTTCTCGGGAAAATGAATACATCGATCGAACTCCTCGGATCACTCGCAGGAAATGCCACCGATGATACCATCCAGCTTCGATCCATACTCGAATCATCGAAATACAAAAACATTTTTAACTTTTCGAAATACGGAAACTGGATCAAAATACAGATTCTCGAACCGATCGAATCGATACTTTTGCTTCTCCAGAAAAATCATGATATTATCGGGAAGACCATTCTCATGCTCGATACTCAGATATCCGAGACATCTGATCCATCACTTCAGAAACCACTCGAACTCCAGAAAGAACGACTTCTCCTCCAGAAAGAGAGTTTCGAAAGAGTGATGCAGATGTTAGAAGGGTACAAGAAAAAACTCACTCAATAAATTTATTTCTCATATGCCACACAACGACCAAACGGGCTTCGACGCTTTTTTCCGAGCCGTTACCACTTCCCCAGAATTCACATCGAGAGTCTAAAATAGTATACATTCAATATAAATTTCCAAAAAATAAATATATGCAATTCCATTCAACCCTCTATCCATACCAAAAAGAAATTCTCAATGTGTTCGAGAATGAGCGTAATCGTGGAGAAAAAAAGATCCATATCGTTGCACCTCCTGGAAGTGGAAAAACTATTGTGGGACTCGAGATGATATGTCGAATCGATGCACCTACACTGATTCTCGTTCCAAATCTCACCCTCCAAGAACAATGGAAAAATAAGATTGAAATGCTTTTTTTAGAAGAGAATGAATCGATCGAGGAAATAGCTTCAACCAATATTAATGATATCAAAAAAATAAATATTATCACCTATCAATCACTTTCAGGAACGAACGATGAAAGTGAGGATATCCAGAATAAAATTCTCGATATCTGGTTTGAATCAGAAAAAGATGAATTTCCTTCTCGTGAAGCATTTACTCTTTTTGTTAGTAGTCTCAAAGAAGAAAATCCAAAAGAATATCAAGAAATATATGGAAAAAATAGAAAAAAACTCAAAGATAGTGGTAATAGTGAATATACTAATAAGCTTATAAAGGATACTATTCATGATTATATTGGAAGACTGAAAGAAAGTGGTGTACGTACCATGGTCGTTGATGAAGCTCATCATCTCACTTCCTGGTGGTCTCATGTCCTCTACGAGATATGGAACAATCTTGAACAACCCTATATCATAGGACTCACTGCGACACCCCCATTTGAGAATGCAGATTATTTTGAACTCGATGAGAGCTATGTGAAACTTCTTGGAACCGTGGACTATTATGTTCCAACACCAGCTATAGTAAAAAGCGGAAGACTTGCGCCATACTCTGACCTTATATATGTTGTATCTCCGGATGAAAAACTCAGTGCCCTTCTCAAAGAAAAAGAACAACTTCTTGAGCAATTTCTTATTGTACATAGATCAGAAATTGTTCATGATCTTCATATATTTCTCAGCGAGAATTTTGATCGACTCAAAGTAAAATCCCTAGATCTCCTAGAAAAATGGATACGTTTTGTATATAAATACAAAGATACAAGCATAGATATGTCCACCTATATTACAAAAAATGCCTCTCAAGAAGTTACGCTAGAAGATATAGCAAAAAGTGTATGAAAATGGGCATCTGATACTTTTAAGAACACGAAGAAGACAATAATACTCGATGAGGTAAAAGCATTGTTTTTTGATCTTGGATATATCTGGCGTGGAACAAATTTCTATCGCTTCGAAACGCCTATAGAAAAATGACTTATCTATTCAAAATCCAAACTTGAATGAGTATATCCTGTTTTAGATAAGGAAATAGAGAATATGGGAAACTCTCTCCGTGTAGCTATTATCACAGATTTTCTCGATGTGGAATCAGATTGGATTAATGGACATTATATATTTGATGAATTAATAAAAAAATATGCACACCTCAATCCATATCTTGTATCTGGACAAGGGATATGGAAGATAGAAAATAATCAAAAAATTGTAGCTGAAAATGAAACAATACTATCTGTAACAGAAAAACTCACAAAATGAGAAACAAAGATAGTGATTGGAACGAGAGGGATACTTGGTGAAGGATGGGATTGTCCAGCGCTCAATACGCTCATTGATCTCACGGGAGTGAGTGCTTATATGAGTGTGAATCAAGTTCATGGAAGAGCTATTCGAATCGATCTTACCAAACCTGAAAAAGTAGCAAATATCTATGATATTGTATGCATTGGTGAGTGATTCCAGGGCAGACGAGACTTCAATCGTCTGGAACGAAAACATGCTCAATTCTATGGAGTAGATGATAGTGGACTTATTATCAAGGAACTTGATCATGTCTATCCACAACTTGAAAAATTCATAACGAACAAGGAAAAGATTAATGCTTACACTCTCAGAAAATCATCTCTTCGAGCTATGATGAGAGAGCTTTGGAATATTGGTTCTAATTTTCAGAATGAAGAAGTATTCTCACTGTCGATCGAAATACAAAATCCATTCTCAGAAATATACATTCCAAACAATGCAAGTCTCAAAGATATAAGTATTACACTGAGGGAAAAAGAATGAAATATTAATCTGCTTGAACTCGGAAAGAGTACCTACCATGCCATGATAAGAAGATGGATAGATCAACTTATTGGGGCAACTCTTCAGGTAATGAAGCCGTTTTGAATAATTCCAGAAGATTTTACCTATAACATGAAATGGTCTGATATCGGGTCTATAAAAATCACTGGAAATCATCGAGATCAACTCGTGAACAAGAAATTTCTTGAGATCATCAGTCCAATGTTTAGTGCAATTACTGATGAAAAATATGTATTAAAATATGAAAAGAAACAGTTATTTGATGCAACATCTTCTCTCATAATGGAGCAACCATATCTTGTGGTAATTCTATTTCTCGGAGCATTTATACCTCTTTTAGTAGTCAATTTAGAAATAATATTGAAATCATTTACATGGTATTGAATAATAGTATGTAGTATTTTATTCATTATTTGGATTCTCCACTTTCGAAAGAAAGCAAGAAAAATACAAGCAATTAATAACTCACTCTCAATATTAGACACCGACGGAATCCAAATTGGACTCCCTGATATTATTTCTAGCAATGAAGAAAAAAGATGATACTTTCTGGGGGGGAAATTTCCAAGTATTCCAGAAGAAGCAAGATGGTTCATAAAGATAAAAACATATTTTTATAAATCTTCACTAATCAAATTAATCTATATCATAATATGACTATTTTTATTTTTGGGCTTCTGAATAATTTTGTCTGGAATGTGATTTATTGATCTAGCAAGATTAATATTTACTATTTTTATAATAATCTTATATGCATTATTCATTTTATGAACCATCACTTTCGTGGTAATTGGAATTCATTATTGTTACAAACTCTATGCTCAAGTTTATAATTCTATCCAGAAGAAAAAAATAATCACAATCGAATGAGATATTAGCCCAACAAGTCAATCTGATATTGGAAAATGAAGTCTACTAAGTGGTAAAATAGAAAAATTATGGATATAAGTGCATTTATTTCATCTGCAATCATTCCCAAATCCGATGATACTTCTCAAGTATTATTTCCTTCTTTTTCATGATTTTGCGAGACAGTGATGTATTGAGGCGAATCGAGAAATCTAAAAAATTATTGAGAAAAGGAACTTTTCCCCCACTTTCGCACTTCAGGAATCAAACACGATATTCCTATTACTATATTTGCCTCAAGTTTTTTCTGATATATTGGAGTTCGTATTATTGATACAACAATGGTATATCAAGAAAAACTCTTTCTTATTGAGGAATGAGAGTTTTTTTCATTTCAATTAAGAGAAAAATCTTATTTTACATTCATATACACAAATTTTGACTGAAAAAAGCACGTATATACAAATCTAAAAAATGATTCTTTTTTTATTTGGAAATTTGAAAATGATACTTTTTCGGTAATGAATTTCCTTACTGGGATTACTATTTTTGAAAAAATAATTCCAATCGGAGATAAAAAGCTTGTCACCTCGAAATGAGAATCGTGCGATTCACATATTGTATGGTGTATGGAAGATTATTTTTCTCAAGAATTTAATAATTTCTTAGAAAATTGCATTGAAACAATTGGACTTGAACGAAGAAAAATATGATCTTTTTCTTTATTAATGTTTAAGGATACATCAAGGATTAATATTTATCGATTTATTGGATTTCTCGGGAAATATAATTGCATCCTAACCGATAATAGTTTATGACTTGATTGATATCTCACATTAGAAAGAGCATGAGATACTCATTTTAATCTTCCCGATACATTTTATTGAAGTGATACTATGGGTATACTTGATCCCCGATGGGAACTCTTTCGTACTGGACT
>CAZDFE010000011.1:0-11810 GCA_964504755.1 uncultured Candidatus Peribacteria bacterium | reverse complement strand
CTTTGAGGCTTGCCTTTAAGTCTTTCTGCTTTTAAGAACACCTCATTAGGAATGATTTGTACTAATTTTCAGCTTTCGATACATTCTATCACTTGCCCACAAACTATTTTAATAAGCTTAATGCTATCGAGCTCATGTAACTTTTCTACTGAGATTCAGTTTATTCATTCAGTAACATTACCCTCGAGAATACTTTTCTTTACCATAAAAAATGAAAACCTCCTAAAAAATAAATAGGAGGTCTATATACCGATGGAATATTTTTTGTCAATCTAGATTCCGAGTTTATCACGGATAACATTCATTTCGTAGACGACTTGCTGATCTTTTTTCATGACTTGTTCGAGTTTTTTACAGGAGTACATGACGGCCGTATGATTGCGTCCAGAAAATATATTTCCGATCCGTTCATACGTGTAGTGCATTCGATTTTTCAGAAGATACATCGCCACCTGACGTGGGATCATATTTTCCTTCTTTCGATCTTCTGAGAGAAGCGTTCTGATCTCGATGCCGAAATGAAGGGAAACTCCCTGGATCAGGTCTTCGTACGAACACCCACCCGCTCGGATAGAACGACTCTCCGTCAAACTCGTCGTGATGGATTTTACTGCGAGTTTCGAGAGGCGATACGCGACATTCTCGAGGGTTGGTGGCGTATTCTTCAAGTCATACTCAGCAATAATCTGATTCAAGATACCTTCGATCTCTCGCACGTTATGAGTGACATTTTCTGCGATAAACTCAGCAACATCCTGTGGAAGGATAAATTCTCGAGCTCGTGCCTTTTCCTGAATAATCGCGAGACGTGTCTCATAGTCCGGCTCCCCGAGATCGACCGTAATTCCCCATTCGAAACGACTCTGAAGGCGAGGTTCGAGTTCGGTCAGTTCTTTTGGTGGACGATCCCCCGAGAGGACAATCTGTTTTCCTGCTTCGTAGAGAATATTGAATATATTATAGAGCTCTTCTTGGGTTGCCTTTTTCCCTGCGAGAAACTGGACATCATCGATCACGAGCACATCGATCTGACGGTATTTTTCACGGAGTTTATCGACTGACCGACCCTTGATACTCGCGACATAGTCTGTCAAAAATCGATCCGCTGTCGTATAGACCACTTTGAGATTTTTATGCTTCGCACGGATAACATTCGAAATTCCCTGAAGGAGATGCGTTTTCCCGAGTCCGACATTTCCATACAGATAGAGCGGATTATACGATGAACCTGGCTTTCGAGCCACGGCATCGGCCGCAGCATGAGCGAGTTGCGTTCCTGGCCCGACGATAAAATTATCGAGACGATATCGATCATTAATCAGGCGAGAATTAATTCCTTCGACGATCTCAACCCCTTCTACTTGTTGCTTTTTTGTGACTTTTTCACTGTCTTTGAGTGTATTGCGGCAGTCGATGACCTGACTCACATCCTTGGTTTCGATCGCTTCATCAACCACGATATCGATCGCTTCGATACTCGAATCCACGCTGACGATCGCATTTTTGATTTCGTCATAGAATTTTTTCGTGAGATTATCTCGATGAAATCCAGATACCACCCCGAGCGTAACCGTGTTATTTTCAACCTTCAGAAGAGAAAACTTCTTGAAGTAGGTAAGAAAATCTTGTTTTCGGATATTGACAGAGAGTATAGCAATCGCTTGTTCTAGAATGGAAAAATCAAATAATTGAGACATTGTTTTTGGAATCAGGTAAGGAAATTGACTCTTAAAAATTTTCTATTCTAAGTACCGAGTACGTCGCGTTAGTAGAGAGAGTTTTATTCTTTTTCCGAGTGAAGTCAAAAGAAAAAAAAAGGTTGACACGTGCCATGTACACGTCATGTATTCATCGCATCAGGAAGGCCTGTATATACCATGCCTATATAAAAATCAAGGGGAAAAATAAGAAAATCATTGTACATTGTGAATCTATGGTATACTCAAAAATTATCATGAATCGCTCTCTAGATTCTGTATGTTTTTTCTAAAAAATTGAGTAAAATATTACTAGCAATTTCTGAAAAAAGAAAAACATCCTTCCGAGAAAAGATGTTTTTTGTATGGAAATTTGAGATTATTTCGCCATTTGCTCTTTCACATGGGTGAAGAGGTGGCTCACGAGATCGTCGAGACGTTTGAATCCCTCACGTTCACTTCGGAATGAATTACCATCCACTGAGAGTATTACCTTTCCGTTAAACTCCGGATCTTTATTGTTATCCTCTTTTTTTACACGCTCGAGACTCACTTCGAGCCGACATTCCGCATCAGGATTCGTATATTTCTTCAGGTAAGAATCGAGCTTCCCATTCATATTCTTTTCGATCTCAGTTTCGATGAATTCGCGTTCGGTAACAAACTCTGGAGCATGGACAATAATTTCTGTCTTCATAGGCAATAAGTGAAGAAATAAAGCTCACTCACTATATCCTTTCGAGGATGAATTGCAACGAAAAAAGCCAGAATTTGCTCCTGACTTTCTGAGAAAAGTATTTCCCCACTTAATGTCCGTGATGACCTTCATCATGTGTTCATCCATCGTGTTCATCATCATGATGCTCTTCTTTTTTCTTCGGTTTATTTTTCTCCTTCCATCCAGAAATAATAATTTTTTCCTCCTGAGTTCTGAGGTCGATCGGCTTTCCATGCACCAACGTTTCATCCAGTTTCTCGACATATTCTCGGGTAATATAGTCCTTTCCATGAGCGGATAGGTGTCACTTTACCACGCCTGAGAGGGTATCTACGAGTATATCGAACGGTTCTCGATCATCTTCTGTTTCGCCATGATGCCCATGTGCTTTTTTCGAATGTTCCTGGATAAAGGCAATAATCGCATTCGGATTTCTCGCACTATAGAGTGTGAACTGATCTCCTCCTGAGAGCTTGATCACGGCATCCGACATTCCGAGAAGAGCGGCCCACCACGAACGAGTCCGGATCTCGATCCCCTCTACCTTATCATAGGGGATATAGAGGAGCGTCGCACTGAACCAGTGCCATCGCATATCGACGATCGTGTTCTCGGTAGCGATCCATACATCGACATACCAGTCGAATAACTTGTACATAATAATCACATACAGTCCGATCATATACGCATACGAGTACCACACAGGAATCGATGAACGCAGTCCGAAAATATCCTGTCCATAGAGAAATGCAGGAATGAACAGTCCAAAAAATAGCCACAACAACACATCCTCAATAATCACGAAAAAATGGCGATGAAATACATTTTTTATTTCCTGATCGGCACCGATATAGGCTCGGAAAAAAAGAGAATCGAAATTATTCATGATCTTCAGTATAGAGATGACGATGATTCAGAGTAATAGCAATAAAAAATGCTGCTACCCCGATAATAAGACCAATTCCCGTGATCGTCAGGTAGTAGAGGAACTGATTCCCTGGTCGAACGAATGTATCCTGTACATACCACACTCCGATCACATAGAGTAATACTTCGAGAAGTGTGGTTATATAAAAAATAGGGCGATGAATCCGGTAGAGAATAATCAGGAATATGACATTGAACAGTGGAAAAATAGACATACCGTGGAGTATATGAAAAAATGAGAGGCTGGCAAGGTAGGAAAAGTGAAACTCACGGATAAAAGAAAATATATCTCAAGACTATAAAAAAATCCACACAAGGCGGATATCTTATCCAAGATATTAACTTCAAAATTTGCTATATATACGATTTTCGACAAACCAAAAGAGACAAAGAAGCTATTCAAATACTGGGATCACAGAGCAACTAAAACGAGAACCTCGATTATCCAAAAACGAACGCCCATCCCTATCATGCCAGACGATAGGGATATCCCGATCTTCTTCTTGTACTTTACCGCCGATCCACGCATAACCACATTTTTTTTCATCATAAAAATTATCCTCGTATATATAGCCGTTGAGACAGTTATGATCTTTGATGGATGTGATAGCCTCATTTTTATTCGGTAGACGAACTTTTTTGTCTGGGAAAAGATTTCAGAGTGCGACAATAATATCTTTTGCATCACTATAATCCATTAGACATAGATAATTTAATGTATTATTTGGAAATAGAGCTCAGAGGAACTTCTTATAGACATCTCTATTTCTCTCAAGTCAAATAGGTTCTCCATTCAGTATAGCTTTTCCGATATACTGTTTCTCTGACAAAGTAAGTCAATATCCAATATCTTCTTGTGGTTGTCCTGAATTAATTGTCTTAGCTATTCGATTCGGCACAGCTACTAATCCTCATGAACTACTGGCGGTAAATCTCTCACCATCTGCGTAAAATTCAGGAGTTGGCAAAACGGGAGCTAAAAATTCTTCGATTTTCATATATTTTGAATAAGAAATTATTTTTTCATGAAAATATATTATATATAATAATTATTTTGTCAATCAATTATTGTGATTCACTCAAAATCAGAAATTGAGTCAAAAAAATACTACCCCTTCGCCTCCATCCAATTCTTTCCCGTATGGATATCGACTCGAATCGGCGGAATCGCATCTCCGAGTACGCCATGTCGTGGGCCATGTTTTTCGAGCACGCCTTCCATACACTCCCGAACCAGTATTTCGAATGCTTCCTTTTCTTCCGTCGGAACATCGAATACGAGCTCATCATGCACCTGGAGAATCATTGTTCCAGTAAGGTTTCTTTCGCGAATCATCGCATCGATATCGATCATCGCGAGTTTTATCATATCTGCTGCTGTTCCCTGGATTGGCATATTGATCGCTTCACGCTCAGCGATGGAACGAATTGTTTTATTCGCATCGTTGATGCTCGCCGTGAGTCTTCGTCGGCCAAATGCCGTTTCGACATACCCGAGGCTTCGAGCTTCTTCGAGGATCGTCTCATAGTAGTTATGGACGCCAGGGTATTTCTCGTAAAATGCCTTAATATATGCATCCGCTTCCCACGGCGAACAACCGAGCGTTTTCGAGAGTCAGAATCCCGTAATCCCATAGATGACTCAGAAATTCACGGTTTTTGCCACGCGACGCTGTTCAGAAGTGATTTTTTCCTGATCGGGAAAGAGAAATCTCGCCGTTCGGGCATGGATATCTTCATTCTGTTCGAACGCCTCACAGAGAAATCGATCTTCCGAGAGCCATGCGAGCACTCGAAGTTCGATCTGAGAATAGTCCGCGACGAGAAATATATTTCCTTCGGAAGGAATAAAACATGCCTTAATCTCAGAAGCATACCCCACGCCCGTCGGAATATTCTGGAGATTCGGATTCTCGCTCGACATTCGCCCCGTTGCTGCACCAATCTGGTTATACGTGGTATGGATTCGGCCTGTTTTTTTATCCGCGATTTTAGCGAGGGCTTCGACATAAGTTGACTGGAGCTTCGAGAGACTTCGATACTCGAGAATAAGGCGCGCGATATCATACTCTTTCGCGATTTCTTCGAGCACTTCGGTATCGACGGAATATCCCGTTTTATTTTTTTTCGCGGGCTTGATCCCCAGCTTCCCGAAGAGTACTTCCTGTATCTGTTTCGGCGAATTTATATTAAATGGTTCATTCACGAGCTCATAAATCTCTGTCTCACGCGCTATAATATCAGACTTGATTCGTACGCCAATATCGGCTAATTTTTCGAGATCGATCCGCACCCCCGTCGATTCCATATGAGCGAGAATTGGCAGGAGCGCCGACTCCATTTCGAGAATATTTTTCGAAATCGTTGTTTTTTCTTCCTTGGCATGTGTGCGATTCCATTCATGCATCAGGGCAATCCTGTCTTCGAGCGAACCATCCGCATGATAGCCGATTTCACGTTCCATAAACTCAGCGAAATTCCCCTTATTTCGGGAGTTTTCGAGGAGAGAAATCAGAGAAATATCGTGAAAAACAGGCATAGGCGAAAAATATTTCTGTCAGTATATGGAATGAGAAGAAAAGTAAAGTTCCTATATTTTGACTCTCTTTCGAGAATTCCTATACTCCCACCATGCCAACCAAGAAAATATACTCCAACACGATCGCACAGATCGGAAGCAAGCTCATCACGGCTGTGATATCTATCGGACTGATAAAAATCCTAACGGAATATCTCGGTGTTGCCGAGTATGGAATCTATTCGAAAATCTATAATTTTCTCTCGATTTTCGCTGTGATCGCCGACCTCGGACTCTATACGATCACGGTGCGGGAACTCGCCGAAAACGAGTCACATCCCGAAAAAATGCAAAAAATCGCGAACAATGTCCTGACCCTCAGAACCCTCATGGGAGTTGGGATTATCTTTCTCTCGATTGGAATCGCCTTTTTTCTTCCTGGATATGACAGTCATGTGGAGGTCATAGGAGTGGGGATTGTTGCGGTATTTACACTCTTTGGACTCATCAATAGTTCACTCATGAGCTACCTTCAGGCAACCCTTCGCACCGAGTTGACCCTCATTTCTACCACCTCTGGCAAACTCCTTACCTTTCTCCTGATTCTCGCGCTCTATCTCACGATTTCCATTTTTCCACTCGATCAGAACGAGCGACTCATCGCGATATTTATCACGGGACTCCTCGGGAATACCCTCATGACCGTACTGACCTACTGGCATACCAGAAAATATATTCATATTCGATTCGAGTGGGATATGGACTATATTCGCCATATTCTTCGCATTTCCCTTCCCTATGGGATCGCACTTTTCCTTTCGGTCATTTTTTTTAAGGTGGATGTGATCCTGCTCTCGATTCTCGAAAGTGAGAAAACCGCGGATATCTCGGTCGCCCTCTACTCCGTTCCGATGAAGATTATCGAAGTTGGGATGATGTATGGAACGATTTTCCTGAATTCCCTCCTTCCGATTCTTACGAATGCAATCAAGGAAAAAAATACCGAAAAAACCCACCTCCTCACCACACGTGGATTCGAGATTCTTCTCTTTTTTGGCATTGGGATTTCAGGAGCGCTCTATGCCTTCGCGGATGAAATACTTCGAATTATCGCCAGTACAGAGTATCTCTCGAATTCCCTTCTTCCCTATACGAGTGCGGATGCGATGCGGATCGTTACTTGGATATTTCTTGTGTATTTTATTTCTTCGCTTTCGACGTATATCCTGATCGCGAAGGGCGCACAGAAACGCATGATGTATATCAATGCTTTCATTGCCGTATTTAACACGATCGGAAATATCATCGTAATTCCACGATATTCCTTCATCGGTTCCGCGTACATCACACTTTTTTCTCAGATTCTCCTCCTCTTCCTCACGACCTATCAGGTACGCGATACCCTCGATCTGAGGAAAATATGCCCCTACAGTCTCATCGGTATTCTCGGAATTTCTCTCGCTATTGCCTTCCATATGTTCTTTCCGATCGGGGCACATTTCGGATTTTTACTCGGATTTTGTCTCGATCTCGGACTTTTTTCTAGCATCTATCTGCTGATTTTTTGGAGCTATTTCTTTATCCGAAAACAGAAAAATAAATAAGCAATATCTCTCTTTTTGTGAGTCACTGACTTTTCTGATACAATGGGAAAAATTAAACCTTTTTCCATGTATTCGAACGAACAATCCCGCATCAATGCGACGATCAGCTATTGTTTCCTTGGGCCGATTTTTCTCATCGCAAAAACAGGAACTCCACTCGCCGATCCCTATGTCCGTTCGCATGCGAAAAAATCGAGTCTCATCATCCTCGCCACCCTGCTTGCATATATGGCATATCATTTTGGGATGAAACCTTTTACAAATATTTCGATTCTGGGATTTTATCTTCAGAGCGTCCTGACGACCAGTATCGTGACGGTGGGGATTTTCTTTCTTATTCATTGAGCCTATCATGCCTATCATGGGAAAAATGGTGCAGAAATCGATAGCATTTCTGTTTTTCATTCATTGAACCCATCAGAAGACTCTACATTAGTATGAAATAATATAGAGTCAGAAGTAGTGAAAATTAGAATTCTTGCGAGTATGCTTCCATTTCTTGGGGTGTTTATCGCGAGCAGAAATAATCATCCTCTGATCGAAATCGGGAAAAAAGTAGGATCACTCCTCACATTTCTCATCGTGGTATCCATTATCTTGACGGACTGAGTATCCCTGATGACCACGATTTTTACGATTGTATACGTTTTGATTTTTACGATCGAATCAGTATTTCTTTTTACCGAGAATACATTTCAATTCGCTCATTGGTTCGATACGATTCCGAGTTATCGGAATCTTGAGGCTCACTTTTTTTCGATCTTGAAGTATGGGAAAGAATTTCTTCGGGTAGCCTTCGGAAGCGAGCATTCTATCACCTACCGAGAAATTCTCGAACAAGAAAATAATCGAGCGAATGTATCAGATGATGGATATGATGTCTACTTCATGCCTGTATGGCTCCTCGCAATCCCAGGAATAAATCTCATCGCCATTCCTTCATTATTTCGAGCACGCTGGAAAGCGTATCGTTTTCTTATTACTCAGGGATGCATCCTGACAGTCCTCACGGGTGGTATTATCGCATATAATTCTGTGAATAACCCCTACCTCCTCCTGCTACTTTTTCCGATATTTCATCTTATCGCCTATTCGAGAGAATATGTCAGTACTTCATCGCCTATCATAGGAGCTCTTGCGCGACTACTCGGACTCGGAACCTCCCTCAAACAAGAGGTACAAAAGCTCCATGATCAAAAAACAGAAGTTCGATATACCTACGAAGAAAAATAAGAACAAAAAAACACCATCTTTCGATGATGATCTTTTTACAGTCCCTCTAGACCGTTATGAATCTTATTTTATCCCTGGTTGCATGGAGAGATATCAAGGTGCTGCCCAGATATCTAGCGGCGAGCCTGATTCCACAAGTAACTGTGGGACTCGCACGAGGAAGCGGTATAATTTGTAGAGAAAAATACCGACCAGATGCACGTGAGTAGAGAGAATATGTTTTGATTATATCCGCTCAGAGAATATTGCAACTCGAATCTCGAGAAATAACATTGACTTTCATAATGGGAAAATATATTTCCCTACTTTTGGCTTGAGAGAAAGAAAGAAAATATCTTTAGAACACGGGTGCTTCTAAAAATTAAATCATATATCAACTATCATTTCCTTTTCTTGTTCACGAAATGTACTCAAAATAGTGCGAAAAGTACTCCAAAAAAGAGAAAAATATCCGTCATACGTGATGATGCTCTGGTGTTTTCCTGAGTTGAACTTGCAGCCTGTACAGAAGGAATTAGAACTCATGATGACTTTGCCTTTTGAGGTGAGGTTAGTTTAGTTTTTTTTGGTTTCTTTTTGGATGGTTTTTTCGATTCTTGGATTACTTGTATCTTCATATCTTTTTCCCAGACCGGTTCAGAACTCTCCTTGGTATGATATGCAGAAATAGAGATAGTATATGTTCCCGGATCAAGTTTCCAGGATTTCGGATTTTTCCCGAGAAATTCTGAACCATCAGGAAGTTTCCATCGATAGATATACTCTTTCACTGTTCCTGTAAGTGCAAGATTCACTGAACAACCCGATCGTTTCGCGACACAACCGATCGTATTTTCCTGGAGTAATTCCCCACTTTTTCCCTGAAGTACGATTTCTGGAGGAGAAAAGAAGCTGAGTTTTATTTTTTTCGATTTTTTTCATGTAGTAGAAATCATAGATTTGGTTTTTACCTTTTCGGATTTTGATGCTATCTTTTCGTATTTTTGTTTTTCTTTTTTTGGTTCTTTTTCTCTCGGGCCAAGTACGTGGATATCATAGCGAACTTCTGAGAAATTCCCGCTCGTATCAATAACGCGCAAGATGACGCGATGATCTCCGAGCCCGTATTTTAGGACGCCTGGATCTTTGCTTTCGGAAATATGACCCAGTCCATAGACCCAGAGAAATCGGACCGGGCCTCATTCTGGATCGTATGATTTCTCTGCTGTAAAATTTAGGCTACAGGTATACGCATAGCAATCGAGGTTATTTTCACCATTCTGGAAAAAATAATCCTTCCACTTCGCATCGTGCTCGAGAATGGCAATCGGAGGATTTGTATCGACGAGCGTATTTGGAGTAGGAACAGAATTCGAACTACCCGAGCGCATCACATTCCAGAAAATCGGAAACATCATTTCACGAAACGATCCAGAATCCGAACGTGACACCAGGCGAACGATCAGTTCTGAACCAGTGGAGTAATAGAGCGTAGTCGGATTACAATCAGCATCTTCAAGGAGCACACCCGAAGCGCCAAAAAAACATCGAACATCACGCATCGAAAATCCTGAAGCAAACATCGCTTCAAGCGTAATATTGATCCGACAGGTCGACTCTATACAAGAAAAACTCCCACTCGAAAAAATCGCATTCGTGGGAGACTGGAGTGTGAGCACAATTTCTGGAAGTACAGGCATGGCACTTCCGGAAGCTATTTCTGATCCAGAAAGAGTTTTTGGAATCTCAGGAATAGTAGTTTTTTTCGAAACATTTTTATACGAATCGAATGAGGTTGTCAGAAGAAAGCTCTCAGGAATACTGCCTCATACTCAGAAAAATCCAAGATTTCCCGAAGACTTGAGCCGAAGATCACTCGTCGTCGTATTCGTGATATGGAGATCGGATTTCATGATATCCCCTTCTCGAAGTTTCAGAACGAGCGTATTTCCTGAGAGAAATCCAGAAATTATAAAACCTGTCTGGGTATTGATCCGTGTCGTCGAGAGTCCGCCCGTATTCGAATAGAGAAACATCAAATCTACGCTTACACTTCCCGTCAGAACATCATCATAGAGAATCTCGATAGTATCGATTTTCCCATTTCCATCCGAATCATCATAGACGAGCGAACGAGGAATAAGTGTTCCAGTTCCAGTTCCAGTTCCAGTTCCAGTTCCAGTTCCAGTTCCAGTTCCAGTTGACTCATTTATGCTTCCTGAATCTGAGGGCATTCCCGTATTATCTCCTGATCCCGAAGGAGAAATCTCACTTCCTGTATTCATCATTCCAGAAAGTGTCGATCCGCTCGAATCAGAAGTATCTAAAATAATTTCACACGTTTCATCTACCACAGTCATATCCGTGATGATTTCTCCTTTCATCGACGTCGCATAGGAAAACTCATCTTCGAGCGTTCCATCAGGATGTTTCAGAAAAATAGTTTCATCTTCATTATTCAGGAGAATCTTCGATGTTGACCGATCGAGATGAATGTTCTCATGTGATGGAATCATAGTTCCATCTGGAAATATATACTCCTTTTCACTTGTATCAGAAAAAATATATCCACCTACATCTACACCCGTACAAGACGTATTCCTGATTTCTATATATTCCAGATTCGTATCATCTTCGGTGTTGGGCAAGAGAGAAATAAACTCGAGCCGTGCCGAAGTAAAAATCGGGAAACAAAAGATGAAAATGAGAATCAAGAGGAATCTCATAAAGAAAGATTAAACAAATTCGCAGTTAAAACTATCCATAAGATATTGGTCATCTCGAGTTCTTCTTGTATCTTCTGGCTTTATGTGAAATCTACCCCCACCCATACTTAAAACTGTTAGAACCCCAGTTTTCACATCATAACGCAATGAGGAAACTGGAACGAATCAGAGGCGCAATATCTTTCCATCACTTTTCTGTATTCAACCATTTTCATCAAATAGTATGGTATTGACAGCCTTTTGGCCCCTTCTTCTTACGTCAAGACTTTGAACCTCTCATGTAGAAAGATATTGCATTTCATATTGAGCATATCTTTCTCAAAATAAAGAATACCTTACAATACTCGTTTCCCTAGTAGTCATGTGTGGAAATATTTTATATCCTCGATTATAGATAAAGTTTCCCAT